>NZ_JABMLK010000001.1:1202000-1502500 GCF_013394855.1 Limnobaculum xujianqingii
GGTGTTGGAGATAAGCCAACGCGTTTTGACAGTTCAACGTTGGAAATGCGACCATCCAGTTGTAATTCATTCAAAATGTTACGGTCAATGCGATCAAGATCTTTGCTAGGGCGTTTTTTATTGTCTACCATTTTTTTTCTCTCAATATCTTCCTTGTTTCTGATACACCATTATCTATCCAAAAGATATCTGGCGCCTCCGTTCAGGCCAATCTTGTAGTTACCAGGTAAATCTGCCACCGGGCAGTTTCTCGTTATCGTTTTCGCGCAATAACGAAGCATGACATCAACTGGGTTAACTAAATCTAACAACCTAAAACATACCACTATTGTGATCCGCGAAGTTCCACAATTCTACGCTAAACTAGCATTTGAACATATCGTATTATGCGGTCAATCTATATAAATAAAGAGTATGTATCTATCATCTTGCCAATTTATCTATGCACAGTTGCTTTATTAATATAATTACCAGCGTAATCACAGAATAATGTTTTCGCAAATAGCTACCTTATTGTCAAAGCAAATGAGTAAAAAAAAGCACAATTCTCTATAAAAATCCATTTAAGCTTCATTTTAAATCTAAAAACCAATTTTTGATAGATAAAAGCTATCACAGCGATTAGTAACAATGTAGCTAATAACTTTTTTTAATGCGCTATTTTCCTTACAATCACATGTATCTTCCTACCTCACGTCTACAGAGGAATTATGGCCATGGCCAAACATTGTAAATTACTTATTCTAGGTTCTGGTCCTGCAGGTTATACCGCTGCCGTCTATGGTGCACGAGCAAACCTTAGCCCTGTACTCATTACCGGTATTGAACAGGGTGGACAATTAACCACAACAACGGATGTTGAGAACTGGCCTGGTGATGCTGAAGGCTTAACCGGCCCGGCATTGATGGAGCGTATGCGTGAACATGCACTGAAGTTTAATACTGAAGTCATTATCGATCATATTAACCGTGTTGATTTACAAACCCGACCTTTTCGTCTGTTTGGCGACAGTGAAGAGTACACCTGTGATGCATTAATCCTTGCTACTGGCGCTTCTGCCCAATATTTGGGCTTGCCTTCAGAAGAAGCATTTAAAGGACGCGGTGTTTCCGCCTGTGCAACTTGTGATGGTTTCTTCTACCGCAACCAGAAAGTTGCCGTTGTCGGTGGTGGTAATACTGCTGTTGAAGAGGCGCTATACCTCTCCAATATCGCTGCGGAAGTTCATCTGATTCATCGCAGAGACAGTTTCAGAGCAGAAAAAATTCTGATTGATCGGTTGATGGAAAAAGTTCGTCACGGCAACATTATTCTGCACACCGACAGAACCCTTGATGAAGTACTGGGTGACGATATGGGGGTGACTGGCGTTCGTCTGAAAGATGTCAAAACTCACGTCACCGAAGAGTTGACTCTGACAGGAGTATTCATCGCCATTGGTCATCGTCCAAATACCGAGGTATTTGCTGGCCAACTGGAACTGAAAGATGGTTATCTGAAAGTGCAGTCAGGCAGTCATGGGAATGCGACTCAAACCAGTATTCCAGGCGTGTTTGCGGCAGGTGATGTAGCCGATGATATCTATCGTCAAGCCATCACTTCTGCGGGTAGTGGCTGTATGGCAGCACTGGATGCAGAACGCTACCTTGAGACGCTAAATAACAATTAATAGCTATTGTGCGATCTGAAAGTGTGACACAACATATCAAGGCGGCTTATGGCCGCCTTCTTGTTTCATGGATACTAATGGTATCCTAGGCCCAACTTTAGTTATCAGAACCAGTACATTTTATGTCTAATATGAATAAGGTACGGCAACGTGAGTTAACACGTTGGTTAAAGTCTCAGGGTATTCTGGCTCAGCGCTGGTTACGGATATCTACCCTGTTAGGACTACTCAGCGGATTGTTAATTATTGCGCAGGCCTGGTTACTGGCAACCCTGCTGCACTCTCTGATTATCGAGAATATCCCGCGCAACGAGCTATTCAGCTATTTCCTGTTGATCGTTGTTACCATTGTGCTGCGTGCGATACTGGCCTGGTTTCGCGAACGGGTTGGTTTTATGTATGGCGCAGCTATACGCCAGCACATTCGCCATCAGGTATTAAATCGTCTTGAACAACTAGGCCCTGCCTGGATTCAGGGCAAGCCCGCAGGTAGCTGGGCGACAATGATCCTTGAACAAATTGAAGATATGCAGGATTTCTATTCCCGTTATCAACCTCAAATGATGTTAGCCGTAATTATTCCACTATTAATTCTGGCCGCCGTATTCCCCATTAACTGGACCGCCGGTCTGATTTTGCTTACTACCGCCCCGCTGATTCCTATGTTTATGGCATTGGTTGGGATGGGAGCCGCAGATGCCAACCGGCGTAACTTCATTGCACTGGCTCGCTTAAGTGGTAACTTTCTTGACCGCTTAAAAGGTCTGGAAACATTGAGATTATTCCATCGGGCTGACGCAGAAACCGAGCAAATCGCTCAGGCTTCAGAAAACTTTCGTTCCCGCACCATGGATGTATTGAAGCTAGCCTTCCTCTCTTCTGCCGTTTTAGAGTTTTTTGCTTCCGTTTCCATTGCTGTTGCCGCCGTCTATTTTGGTTTTTCTTATTTAGGAGAACTTAATTTTGGCTCATATGGTCTACCCGTTACGCTATTTGCCGGATTCCTGGTATTAATTCTGGCACCGGAATTCTTCCAGCCACTGCGAGATCTGGGAACCTATTACCATGCTAAAGCGCAGGCTATCGGCGCAGCGGAATCACTACAAACTTTCTTACAGTCGGAATCAACACAGTCTAATGGTGAAGGTACTCAAGATTTAACTGAATGTGACCAGATCACCATCAAGGCAACTGACCTGTATATTCTTTCGCCTCAGGGAAAAAGTCTGGCTGGTCCACTTAATTTTATCTTAACGCCCAACCAGCGTATCGCCATTGTTGGTCACAGCGGTGCGGGTAAAAGCTCTCTGCTTAATTTGTTGTTAGGTTTTTTACCCTATCAGGGTTCAATTACCATCAATGATATTGAGCTGAACACCCTGCGCCCTGCCTCATGGCGAGCCAATCTCAGTTGGGTGGGACAAAACCCTCATCTGCCGGAACAAACGCTACGTGGCAATATATTATTGTCCAATCCTCAGGCATCTGATGAAGCACTAAAGCTGGCAATCCAGCGAGCCTATATTGATGAATTTGTGACACAGCTTCCCGATAGACTGGATACCGTAATTGGTGATCATGCGGCCAGATTATCAGTAGGTCAGGCCCAGCGAGTTGCTGTTGCACGTGCATTATTATCACCCTGTCACTTATTACTGTTGGATGAGCCTACTGCCAGTCTCGATGCCAACAGTGAGCGTTTGGTGATGAGTGCCTTAAATGAAGCTTCATCCCACCAGGCCACTCTGTTAGTTACTCATCGTCTCGAAGATCTTGAGGGTTACGACCAGATTTGGGTGATGGATAAGGGCGAAATCATTGAACGGGGAGATTTTATGACGCTCAATCAATCAGGTGGGGCATTTGCTACATTGATGTCTAACCGAAATGCGGAGGTCTAAAAATGAAAACGTTATTACCATTTTTAGCTCTGTATCGCCGCCATTGGTTTCGCCTCTCTTTAGGCATCGTACTGGCTATTGTCACTATTTTAGCCAGTATTGGTCTGTTAACCCTGTCGGGCTGGTTTCTGGCTGCATCTGCATTGGCTGGTATTGCCGGTATTCTGTTTAACTATATGTTACCGGCTGCCGGAGTACGTGGTTCTGCAATTTTCCGCACTGCAGGTCGTTACGCAGAGCGTTTAGTCAGCCACGATGCGACTTTCCGTGTTCTGGCTCACCTGCGAACCTTTACGTTTAAAAAGCTAATGCCTCTGTCTCCTGCCGGTATTGCCCGTTTCCGTCAGGCTG
Organism: Limnobaculum xujianqingii; assembly: GCF_013394855.1. Classification (NCBI taxonomy): domain Bacteria; kingdom Pseudomonadati; phylum Pseudomonadota; class Gammaproteobacteria; order Enterobacterales; family Budviciaceae; genus Limnobaculum; species Limnobaculum xujianqingii. The sequence continues at coordinate 1,205,923 of NZ_JABMLK010000001.1, forward strand.
AATTGCTTAACAGACTGGTAGCTGATGTAGAAACACTGGACCACCTCTATCTACGGCTTATCTCTCCTCTGGTCAGCGCCATTGTGGTTATTATAGTGGTGACATTTGGTTTGAGCTGGCTGGATGTCTCTCTGGCATTTACTCTTGGCTTAATCATGCTGGTATTGCTGTTTACTATTCCGGCGATCTTTTATCGGGCCGGTAAGCCTATTGGAGCCGATTTAACCGCATTACGTAGTGACTATCGGGGACAACTCACTTCATGGCTACAGGGGCAGTCTGAGTTGGTTATTTTTGGTGCCCTGACTGCCTTTCGCCAAAAACTGGATGTAATTGAGCTTCGCTGGTTAGAACGTCAGAAACAGCAGGCCTCATTAGCTGGTTCATCTCAATCTTTGATGATTGTGGCATCCGGATTAACATTTGTTCTTATTCTCTGGATGGCGGCAGACGGTATTGGTGATAATCCTCAACCCGGTGCACTAATCGCCCTGTTTGTGTTTATTTCTCTGGCTGCCTTTGAAGCACTGGCTCCCGTTGCCGGAGCCTTCCAGCATTTAGGTCAGGTAATGGCTTCTGCTGAACGTGTTAATCAGTTAATTGAGCAAAAACCGGAAGTCACCTTCCCACATCAGCAGGTGGCTTTTACCGATCAAGCCGCGTTGTCACTGGACAATGTAAGCTTCACTTATGAAAAGCAGCCGTTCCCGGCGATAAAGAACATTTCATTGAATCTGCAATCTGGCGAACATATTGCGCTACTGGGCCGTACCGGCTGTGGCAAATCCACCCTGCTACAGCTATTGACTCGCGCCTGGGACCCACAACAAGGTGCTATCCAGCTTAACGGTCGCCCTCTGACCGACTATGATGAGGCCACGCTACGGGAAATGATGGTAGTCGTTACCCAACGTGTTCATATCTTTAGCGCTATGTTACGCGACAATTTATTATTGGCCGCCCCAGATGCCAGCGATGAGCAACTCACGTCGGCCCTGAACAAAGTGGGATTGAATGCTTTACTGGAACAGGACGGGCTCAATGCGTGGATAGGTGAAGGTGGTCGACAAATTTCTGGCGGTGAACAACGCCGTATTGGTTTGGCCAGAGCGCTGTTGCATAAAGCTCCGCTAATACTGTTGGATGAACCTACCGAAGGGCTGGATGCCAATACCGAACATCAAATTTTGACGCTGCTAAAAGAACACTGTCAGCATAAGAGCGTTGTTCTGATAACCCATCGTCTGTCAGGACTGGAAAGGATGAATCGAATCTATGTGATGGATGCCGGTCAAATTATTGAACAGGGAACACATCAAACGCTGTTAGAACAGCAAGGCCAGTACTACCGTTTCCACCAGCGCTAATCTAATCCCCATCTCGATCCCCGGCGCTACCAGCCGGGGAATCATTTTGCCTCAACCGTAATCATGGTTACATAAGGATAATGTTGATAATACACTGGGGATTCAGGGGTATACATTTTAGAAATGCTACCGTCCAGGTAGAGTAAATCCTTGATCTTTAGCTGGTCACGGGCATAGAGAGTAAAATCATAAAAATTCATTGCCTGATTGCTGAGTAAAAACACTACTTTCCCTTGGTCCGTAATTCCAACACCATGTCGAATCTTTCGGGATTCTGAAGAATTGCTAAATTTATTATTCACCACACCTTTGTTAATCAATAGCGGGCCAGACTGCACGGCAAAATCAGCTACCGGTGTTAAGCGAAATTTATCCAGAGTATCAATACGTGCAACACCATTACGCACAGAGAAAACACCGCCCGGACGAATAAAGAAATTACCTTTCCCCTTCTGACGATTCAGCTTATTCAGCACCTTTCCCTGCTCAATGTAGAGCCCTTCTGGCTGATAGCTTTTGCTGTAAATCCCACCATTAATCACCATGCGTATCTGCCGGCTCTTTCCCTGCGTATCCAGTAGGCTATTGATAGTTTTATACGGCGAGCCATCGTCTTTAAGCCAATACATACGGATGGTTTCCGCCTTCAGATCCGGCGTATAGGTCGACATCACCGAATCCGAGTCAGCTTTGACAACCTGAGTAACGACTAATAACATCCCAGCCATCAACAGTTGAACTAATTTATGTTGCAATCGCATCAAATAACCTCGGTTCCAGTGCTTCGCATCTCAATTCTATAACGCTATATCGCTGCATTATGCGCAATAACCTGTTGCTGGCTGACATTATACAATGGCTGTGTAATGTTAAAATTGGTCATTCTTCCCGTTCAGCAATCTATTTATCCTATCTCTGGTCCATTTCTGCTAAACTAGCGGCCGTTGTTATTTGTCTGATAATTATCCTGAGAGATAATTTTGATAGGTTATACGCTATTATGCCGCTGATTCAGCTGTCGCCAGATTCAATCGATTTTCCACCGGTAGACTATGCTCTGGAAGATCCTAATGGTTTACTGGCACTGGGTGGCGATCTTTCTCCGGAAAGGCTACTGAATGCTTATCATAATGGTATTTTTCCCTGGTTCAGTCCTGACGATCCAATATTATGGTGGTCACCTGATCCTCGGGCTATTCTGATACCAGAACAGTTGCATGTTAGTCGCAGTATGACGAAATTTATTAATAAGACATCCCTGAGTGTAACGATAAATACCGCGTTTCATCAGGTGATTGAAGCCTGTGCAGATGAGCGAGATGAAGGAACCTGGATCGACCCGTCTATCCAACGTTCTTACATTCAGCTTTACTTACAGGGAGTAGCACATTCTGTTGAAGTATGGGATCAGCAGGAGCTGGTGGGAGGGTTGTACGGCGTTGAACAAGGTTCGCTATTTTGTGGTGAGTCGATGTTCAGTCGACAGACTAACGCTTCCAAACTGGCTTTATACGTATTCTGTCAGCATTTTATCCACCATGGTGGTAAATTAATCGACTGTCAGATTTTAAATCCCCATACTGAGTCATTGGGAGCGACCGAGATCCCTCGCTCAGATTATTTACAATTTTTATACAAATTACGGCAACAGCTACTCTCTCCGGCCTGTTGGGCTCCTCAATATTTGCGTTGAAACCATCATATGATGAGCCAACAGAGTGAAAATAAAGCAGCTTAACCTGCTTTTCTTTACACTCTGTCCTTTACACTTTGCTTGTTTTTCGGCATTATCTTGCCGGTTAAAAACTAAGGTAGTTACACCTAGAGGATTCGATGGCCAAAGAAGACAATATTGAAATGCAAGGCACGATCTTAGATACGTTGCCTAACACAATGTTCCGCGTTGAACTGGAAAATGGTCACGTGGTTACAGCCCATATCTCCGGTAAGATGCGTAAAAACTATATCCGCATTCTGACGGGTGACAAAGTCACTGTCGAACTGACCCCGTACGACCTGAGCAAAGGCCGCATCATCTTCCGTAGCCGTTAATAAACGGTACTCCGCATTCATCTTGCGGAACCCGTTGGAGTTAATCTCCTGCGCCCTTACCTGTTGGCAAGGGCGTTTTATTTACGGTGAATGGATTACTGAACGGCCTTCTCAATTTTCGGTTTTTTCATTTTCTCAAACCGATAAGCCAGGTTATTTGCCTGAGTATCCAGCGTTACACTGACTGAACCACCGTTCACTAAAGAACCAAATAATAGTTCGTTAGTTAGTGGTTTCTTCAAATGTTCCTGAATAGCTCTGGCCATTGGACGGGCCCCCATCGCTTTGTCATAGCCTTTTTCAGCTAACCAATGACGAGCATCCTGACTGACTTCCAGAGAAATACCTTTGGCATCCAGCTGTGCCTGCAGTTCTACAATAAACTTGTCTACAACCAGTTGAATCACTTCTTCAGACAGATGGTTAAACCAAATGATACCGTCTAGCCGGTTACGGAACTCTGGCGTAAACAGACGTTTGATTTCACCCATTGCATCGGTACGATTATCCTGACGTTTAAAGCCAATGGATTCTCGCTGAGTTTCCTGAACCCCTGCGTTAGTCGTCATCACCATGATCACATTACGGAAATCGGCTTTACGGCCATTGTTATCCGTCAAAGTACCGTTATCCATCACTTGCAATAACAGGTTAAACACATCCGGATGTGCCTTTTCAATTTCATCCAGTAGCAGAACTGAATGAGGGTGTTTAATCACCGCATCGGTAAGTAAGCCACCTTGATCAAATCCTACATAGCCAGGAGGCGCACCAATCAAACGGCTGACGGTATGGCGCTCCATGTATTCGGACATATCAAAACGCAGTAGCTCAACGCCCAGCGCTTTTGCCAGCTGTACGGTAACTTCGGTTTTACCCACACCGGTTGGGCCAGCAAACAAGAACGAACCTACTGGCTTGCGCTCATCCCCTAATCCTGCACGGCTCATTTTGATGGCTTCGGTTAAAGCGTTAATCGCCTTATCCTGACCAAAAATCATCATTCCCATGCGTTCAGCTAAGGTTTTCAATATGGTACGATCGTTAGCCGAAACAGTTTTTTCCGGAATACGAGCAATGCGGGCAACGATGGTTTCGATATCGCTGACATTCACCGTTTTCTTACGTTTGCTGGCAGGCATTAATCGGCAATAAGCCCCTGCCTCATCGATCACGTCAATGGCTTTATCCGGCAGATGACGGTCGTTAATATATTTCACCGACAGTTCAACTGCTGCACGAATCGCTTTCGCGGTATAGCGTACGTCGTGATGCTTTTCATACTTCGGTTTCAAACCGGTAAGAATTTGTACCGTTTCTTCTGCGGTAGGTTCCGTAATATCGATTTTTTGGAAACGACGAGCCAGAGCACGGTCTTTTTCAAAGATATTGCTGAATTCCTGATAGGTGGTTGAACCCATTACCCGAATGCGCCCATTAGAAAGCATGGGTTTAATCAGGTTAGCTACATCAACCTGACCACCCGACGCTGCACCGGCACCAATAATGGTGTGGATCTCATCAATAAACAGAATACTGTTTTTATCCGCTTCAAGCTGCTTCAGAAGCGCTTTGAAACGTTTTTCAAAATCACCGCGGTATTTAGTACCAGCCAGCAATGAACCGATATCCAGAGAGTATACGGTGCAATCCGCTACCGCTTCAGGAACATCACCCTGAACAATTCGCCATGCCAGCCCCTCGGCAATAGCGGTTTTACCAACGCCAGATTCACCAACTAATAACGGGTTGTTTTTACGACGACGGCATAAAACCTGAATAGTACGTTCCAGTTCCAGTTCCCGACCAATCAATGGATCGATACTGCCGTTCTGAGCCAATTGGTTCAGATTAGAAGTAAAGTTGTCCATGCGGTCTTCTGCGCTGGTTTGTTCATCTTCACTGGGGATAGAGCCTTGTGGCCCGATGTCATCCTGTGAACCATCTTTACGGGTACCGTGAGAAATAAAGTTCACAATATCCAGACGGCTGACATCATGTTTACGCAGTAAATAGGCCGCGTGAGATTCCTGCTCGCTAAAAATAGCCACCAGCACATTAGCGCCGCTGACTTCGGTTCTGCCAGATGACTGAACATGGAATACCGCCCGTTGCAGCACCCGCTGAAAGCTCAGAGTTGGCTGAGTTTCAGATTCAGGACTGCCTTCAGGTAAATGAGGGGTATTTTGTCCAATAAATGACTCGAGTTCATGATGTAACGCGACAATATCTACCTGACAGGCTTCAAGTGCCTCTCTCGCTGCCGGATTGCTCAATAACGCCAGCAACAGATGTTCGACGGTCAGGTATTCATGACGCTGTTCCCTGGCTGTAGCAAACGCCATGTTGAGACTGAGTTCCAGTTCTTGATTAAGCATGGGCACCTCCACATAAATGACCTTTTCAGGCTTTTTCTAACGTACACAACAATGGATGCTCATTCTCTCGCGCGTAGCGATTAATTTGCGTTACCTTCGTTTCTGCAATCTCTGCAGTAAAGACTCCACACGTTGCCTTACCTTGATAATGAACGACTAACATCAATTGTGTTGCCCGTTCAATGTCATAGGAGAAGAATTTCTGTAACACCTCCACCACAAATTCCATCGGTGTATAGTCATCATTATTCAGTATAACCTGATACATCGGAGGTGGTTGTTTCAGCTTCTCATCTAATTCTGAGTCAGCCAGCTCTTCCAAGCTTAGCCAATCGCGTAAATTATTCATTTCCAACATGCCGTTTTACTCTGGTACTTACCCTGATGGGATATCTGTCAGATAGTTTGCCTGAGTTAATAAAAGAATGGTGATTATACGTGAAATCACCCCTGACTTTGCCGGTAGTGCCGGCATTTACCGACCCAATAACCGCTATCTGAGATAGCTCTGACTTTCAGAGCAAGAATATATCTATGGATATACCGTCAGGCAGTACACAGATTTTCCGTTACTGCTTTTACTGAATAATGACTTTTTATCGCATGATAATCAAAATTTTTTGACCAGTTAAACTAATAAAAAGTTCGTTATCAGAGGATATATGGGGATGAAAGTAAAAAAGGAAAGTCACACAAAATAACATTTGGATACAAAATTACAGTCTGAACGCTGAAATATTCACCATTCATAACGCATTCAGACCGTTAAAGTAATATAAAAAACTCAGTTACCAGCTCGACCCCGAGCTAACCATAAGATACGAGAAAACATACGCTTTAGTAGCGGAGGAATACTTTCTGTTCCCATCTGCCCCGCTCGTTCAGCCACTTCAATAGCCAAATCAGGTTTGGAACTGTGTTGAATTGCTTTGCTGATAATTTTACGCATTGGCATATGAACATTAGAAGGAATACCTGCCGCTTCATAATAAACGTTGCTAAACCCTTCTTTGAACATGAAATTTTCCATATCCAGCGCCGGTAATTGTGTCAGACGTTCCCGATCGCTGTCTCCACCGCCATTGATAAATGAGCGAACCGTGTCGGCATATTTTTTACCTGCATCGTCACCATCTACCAGTACGTGCCACTCAATTCCCATCTTGCTGGCATATTTCAATAATGGCCGCAGGCCACTTTGGGCGAACTCAATCACCTTAATACCTTCTGTTTCAAAGTGATACCCGCATTGACGTGCCAGTTCAGTCAATAACCAAACCTCGGTTTCCCCTTCCACTAACAGCCAGCTACGGGCAAATAGTGAAGAAGCCCGGTTTAAACGAATATGAAACGAAATACGTCTGCGTTCCTGAATGTTTAGTTCGCCCGATTCAATTCTAAAGGCAGCAACCCGATTGGATTGACGCACCAAACGATAAACGCTTTCCAGAGGTACCAAAGAAAGCAAATCTCCGGAATTGGTGGTAGTAATCTTTTGCAGAGGAAGGTTACTGAGCAGTCCCCAGGCGGCAGATAACATAATCGGATGTAATCGACTTTCCGGATCTTCAATCAACAATAAAGGGACTGCTTTAGCATCCAGATTCTCAGTGCCTCTGGCTTGAATCAGGGTGGAAAATACCCCCAATAAAATCATGCGCATATTGCGACTTTCGGGTTCAGAAATAAGTTGATTCAGATAGTTTAATGATTGCCACAGTTGGGTATTATGACGGTACTTCTCATCCTTATAGCGGATATTTTCGCTACTTTCTTTGGCATTCAGCGCAATAAAATAGTGTTTAAGCAAAGCATGAATCGCCTGTAATCCCTGCTTCAAATCTTTATTGCTTAACTTTTGAGGATTACACTCTAACTCTTCCGCCAGTCGGGCTAATTCCTGGCTCAGAGCTTCATTTTCCTGCTCTTGTAATTGTGCGGTTTCCTGGCGAAAACGTCGGCCAAAGCGAGCATCCCGCAATCGCAATACCGGATGCAGGCGAACAATTTCCCGGGCTAACTCATCGATATGCTCCAGCTCCATGGCGTGACCAGCCACATCCAGAAAAGAGCGATTAGTGATGACATTCCCCTCTTTCTGAACCTCTCCTTCCAGGCGATAAAGAATACGGGATAGACCATCACTGCCTTTTACCCATAATGGAGAGAGTTTGCGAAATTTAGGCATATCCGGGGAATCCACTTCCCGGGCATGAAAGGTAAGAACCATATGTAAATGGTCCTGACGGGATGATTCATTCCCCATCGGATAATGAAAATCTTGCAGTTTAAAAGAGTAAAGATCGCTACCGGGAGAAAAGAGCAGCGTTAATGCATCCAGCAGGCTTGACTTACCCCAGGCATTTTCACCGATTAACACTACGTTTTCATTCAACGTCAGCGACAGGCGATTAATGCCTCTGAATCCTACTATTTCAACGCGCTCTAAATACATATCATCTCTCTTAGCCAGCGGCAGAAAGTGTTTTGTCTTACCTATAATTTACTGAGTAACAAGATAATTATATGTTAGCTAACGCCAAAAACTATTAACTCGATGAAAATAACTGACTGAATAGCAATGATTCATTCTTTAATTCTGGTGTAAATGGCACTTTACTCCCCCCACACTTTTAGTTAGCGTATAAATTCATTATCTAAAAACCAAATAAAATCAGATGGCTTACGGCCAATAAACTATGTACTCAGGTCTAATCATTATTTTGCTGCCTCTGGTTATCGGTTATCTGATACCAGTTAAAAATCTGCCTCTGTTACGGCGCATTAATCGTCTGTTAAGCGCGATGGTGTATGTCATTCTATTTTTTATGGGTATCAGTCTGGCATTTCTCGATAATCTGAGTGCTAACTTGCAGATGATATTTTTGTACGCCAGCGTATTTTTTGTCTGTATTTTTGCCGCCAACGTACTGGCCTTAAAGTTGTTAGATAAACAATGGCCCTGGAAGAATAATCACCGGCAGGAAAAACTCCCCTCTCGTTTGCATATGGCACTGGAGTCATTACAGCTCTGTGGTGTAGTTGTACTCGGTTTTTTGTTAGGGTTGAGCCAGTGGAGTTGGTTCACCTATGCGTCTCAAGCCAGTGAATTTGCTCTGATATTTCTATTACTGTTGGTGGGTATTCAGCTCAGAAACAGCGGCATGACGCTAAAAGAGATCACGCTGAATAAACGAGGCATGGTGATTGCTTTGGTAGTCACTGTTAGCGCGTTGGCTGGTGGTGCGTTGGCAGCTTTACTTCTTGGTTTACCAATAAAGAATGGGCTGGCTATCTCCTCGGCTTATGGTTGGTATTCCCTGTCGGGTATTTTACTCACCGACTCTCTCGGCCCGGTACTCGGCAGCGCCGCTTTCTTCAATGACCTTGCCAGAGAACTGGTGGCCATTATGTTGATCCCTACTCTGGTACGCTCCAGTCCTTCCGCTGCCCTTGGCGTTTGTGGCGCAACCTCCATGGATTTCACCCTCCCGGTACTGCAACGCAGCGGCGGCGTTGAAATGATCCCTCCTGCAATCGTACACGGATTTATTCTTAGTTTACTGGCACCGGTGTTGATGGCGTTTTTTGCAGCTCCCTAAACTTGCCCTTAATCTCTTAATTCTTAGCCCTTGACCTTTAGGAGCACTGGAATTCAGCTGACGACTGAGAGAGGGTAGCACGCCAAACATGGATGTTTGGCGAAGCACTGCCGGTGCGTAAGCCCGAATGAAGGAGGAAGGCAGTCGCGTAGCGACCTGAATTCGGGTGCGAAGGCGCGGAGGAGCAGGAGGCGCTCGCCCTAGCGCCTCCTGCTCGGCCACCTGCACAACTGCATATCTTTACACTGCGCTATTAGTGGACGAAATAGCTCCCAGACTCAATATTTTTTGATTTAAATCAACAACACCTAAAGTTGCATTTAAAATACCTTTTTAACTTACACACTTCATCCTATGATAAACATGAATTCAAAATACAACTTATAAAGGTGTCATGATTATGTACTGCGTACAATGTGAACAAACGATCCGCACCCCTGCCGGCAATGGCTGCTCTTATGCACAAGGCATGTGTGGAAAAACAGCTGAAGTATCTGACCTGCAAGATTTGCTGGTAGCCGTGTTGGAAGGCTTGTCAGCATGGGCAGTAAAAGCTCGGGATTTAGGTATTATCGACCATCATGTTGATGCGTTTGCACCAAAAGCCTTCTTCTCTACCTTAACTAACGTCAACTTTGAATCTGATCGCATTATTGGCTACGCCCGCGATGCCATTATCTTGCGTGAATCGCTGGCTAACCGTTGCCGCGTAATTGATAGCAACCTGCAACTGGATCACCCAATGGCAAGCCTGCAATTAGCGGCTACTCTGCCAGCTATTTTGCAGCAGGCTACTGAATTTGCACTGAATAAAGATAAAGCTGAAATTGGTGATGATATTCATGGCTTACGCATGTTGTGCCTGTATGGTTTGAAAGGTGCTGCAGCCTACATGGAACATGCACTGGTTCTCGGTGAGTATGACGATGAGATTTATGCCGAATATCATCAATTGATGGCATGGTTAGGCACTAATCCAACAGACATGGCTACCTTACTGGATAACGCCATGAACATTGGCAAAATGAATTTCAAAATCATGGCAATCCTTGACCATGGTGAAACCAGTATCTATGGCGACCCAACGCCAACATCAGTTAACGTTAAGCCGGTTGCTGGTAAAGCAATCCTGATTTCAGGCCACGACCTGAAAGACCTGCAAATGCTATTACAACAAACTGAAGGCACCGGTATTAATATCTATACCCACGGCGAAATGCTCCCTGCTCATGGTTATCCTGAGCTGCGTAAATATAAGCATCTGGTGGGTAACTACGGTAGCGGCTGGCAAAATCAGCAAACTGAATTTGCCAAATTCCCAGGCCCTATCGTTATGACCTCAAACTGCATTATTGACCCTAACCCGGGTAACTACATCGACCGTATCTGGACCCGCAGCATTGTTGGCTGGCCGGGCGCAAAACATCTTGAAGGTGATGACTTCAGTGCCATCATTAAACAGGCTCAATCACTGGTGGGTTTCCCTTATAGCGAAATCGAGCATTTAATCACTGTTGGTTTTGGTCGCCAAACCCTGCTCAATGCCGCAGATACCGTGATTGATTTAGTTTCACAGAAAAAACTGCATCATGTTTTCCTGGTTGGTGGTTGTGATGGTAGCCGTGGTGAACGTAGTTATTACACCGACTTTGCCCGTAGCGTTCCACAAGACTGTCTGATTATGACGCTGGCCTGTGGTAAATATCGCTTTAACAAACTGGACTTTGGTACGCTGGAAGGATTACCGCGTTTACTGGATGTCGGTCAATGTAACGATGCTTACTCTGCCATTATGCTGGCAGTTAAGCTGTCCGAAAAACTGGGATGTAGCGTCAATGACCTACCGCTGACACTGGTGCTTTCATGGTTTGAACAGAAAGCTATCGTTATCTTACTGACCTTATTGGCTCTGGGCGTTAAAGATATCTACACCGGTCCAACGGCCCCAGGCTTCCTGACGGATAACTTGTTAAACGTACTGAAAGAGAATTTTGGTATGCGTTCTATTACCACCGTAGAACAAGATATCAACGAAATTTTGGCTGCCTGATTAGTCATCATCCTGTGGAGGTGAATCTTCTCACCTCCACCTTATAAACCGAGTTTACCGTATGACAATGCCAACAACTCTCTGTCCTAATGCTATGCAGGTACACAGTATCCGGCAGGAAACTGCTGATGTCTGGACGCTGGAACTCATCGCGCAGGACTTCTACCCTTACCTTCCCGGCCAGTATGCGCTGGTCAGTATTCGCAATAGTGATAGCACTCTCAGAGCCTATACTCTCTCCTCATCTCCCGGATTAAGCCGATTCGTTACCTTAACGGTACGCACATTACCCGGCGGTGAAGGTTCTGGCTGGTTAACTCAGGAAGTCAAACCCGGCAATGCCCTGTGGCTTTCCGATGCTCAGGGGGAATTTACCTGCGCTAAAGTGGCTGATAAACGTTATTTGATGCTGGCTGGCGGCTGCGGCGTGACGCCAATTATGTCAATGACCCGTTGGCTATTGGCTAATCAACCGGAAAGCGACTTGATTGTTTTTTATAATGTGCGAACTCCGGCAGATGTGATATTTGCTCAGGAGTGGCAGCAGTTAGTTCAACGTTATCCGAATCAACTTACTCTGCATCTAATGGCTGAACATCAGGCGGATGAGGGCTATTTGTCTGGTCGAATATCTCAGGAGCTAGTTGCTGAAAAGGTCAGTGATATTACTACCCGTACTGTCATGACCTGTGGCCCTGCGGTGTATATGGAACAGGTAGAAGCTATCAGCTATGCGTTAGGAGTCAACAATCAGTGTTTTCATAAAGAACAGTTTCATACTGCTGCTGAGTGTATTACTGGCGATGAACCAATGTTAAATATTTCTGTGGTTCGCACTAACCAACAGTTCACTGCGCCAGTAGGAACAACCCTGCTATACGCACTGGAACAAAATAAAGTACCGGTTATTGCCGCCTGTCGTTCCGGAGTATGCGGTTCATGCAAAACCCTAATCGTCAAAGGTAATTACACCACCACCAGCCAAATGAGCCTGACTGAAGATGAAATCGCCCAAGGTTATGTTTTGGCCTGTAGCTGTCAGTTAACCGGAGATATTGAAGTAGCCTGATATTTCAGAATACAAATAATCTCCCCTATAAGCCGGTCAGAGCACAGAGTATTTAATACTTTAGCTTCTGACTGGCGATTCAACTTCAATACCCTTTCTGTAACACAACATCATCACTGAATTTTTGCTATTCCCCTGAAAACCTAACTATTTCTTGTTTCTTATGCTACCCTTCACAACAGATAACAATTTATTAACCTAATAAAAACATATCAGGGCCACGCTATGACGCCACAACGTATATTAATCCTCGGAGCCAGCGGATATATCGGACAAAATCTTATCCCTTATCTGACAGCACAAGGACATCATGTCACTGCTGCGGCCCGACGTATTGAGTGGCTGAAAGAGCAACAAATCCCTAATGTTAACTGCCAGTATGTAGATCTGTTTAAACCAGAGACCATCAAACCTGCACTGGATAATATTGATGTGGTCTACTATCTGGTTCATAGCATGGGTGAAAAAGCAGATTTTCTTTATAGCGAAAAAATAGCGGCCCAAAACCTGCAACAGGCATTAAAGCAATCCACGGTAAAACAGATTGTCTTTTTAGGTGCCATCCAGCCGAAAGAAAGCGTCTCCTCTCAGCACTTACTGGCACGTCAAATAACTGGTGATACTTTACGCGCCAGCGGCATACCGGTAACAGAGTTACGGGCAGGAATCATCATTGGTGCTGGTTCTGCTGCCTTTGAAGTGATGCGAGATATGGTGTATAGCCTGCCAATTCTTACCCCGCCCCGCTGGGTACGATCTAAGTCTTCACCTGTGGCACTGGAAAACCTGCTGGTCTATTTATCTGAAATTATCAATTATCCTTCGCCGGAAAACCGAATATTTGACGTTGCCGGACCGGAATACATCAGTTACCAAAATATGTTTGAGCGTTTTATTAAAATCACCGCAAAAAAGCGCTGGATTATTCCTATCCCACTGCCAACTCAGCTGATTTCCGTATACTGGTTGAATATGATTACCACCGTTCCAACCACTACCGCCAAGGCCTTGATTGAAGGTTTAAAGCATAATCTACCGGCAGATGCTGAGCCGTTACAACAGCTCATTCCCCAAAAGCTGATCAATTATGATGAAGCGGTTATCAGCACCATGCATAAAGAGCAGTCAGCGGTAAACTCCGCCGACTGGGGATACGATCCTGAAGCCAGAGCCCGCTGGCGCCCTGGTTACGCCTTCTATCCTAAACATGCTGGCTATACCATAAAAACCAAGGCCAGCGCAGAAAGCCTGTGGCAAGTTATTCAACAAATTGGTGGGAAAGAGGGTTACTTCTACGCAAACTATTTATGGAATATTCGCGGTTGGATGGACGATCTGATTGGGGGAGAAAAACGCTACGGCAGACCTGATAAAGAGCAACTGGCAATAGGCGACCATATTGACTCATGGCGAGTCATTTCCATCAAACCATTGCGCCAGTTAGCCATGTTATTTGGTATGAAAGCACCCGGATTAGGCCGGTTAACCCTGAGCATCAATGATAATAAACAGTTCAGGGAGTTGGACGTTCGCGCCTGGTGGCATCCTGCTGGTTTCGGCGGGTTGCTGTACTGGTTTGTGATGATGCCAGCCCATCTGTTCATTTTTAAAGGGATGGCGAAGCGAATTGCTTATCTGGCTGAACAGTTAGACAAGCAATCTGACACCAACAAAGATCGTCCTTAATCCTGCCTGCCGCTTCTTTACCGAAGCGGCGTTTCATCAGGAACGATATTTTTCCAGTAAAGCATCAAGAATAGCTAAGGTTTCTGCATCCGGTATGCCTGAGTAATTAGCCTGTCGAAAATGCATCTGAAACGCCTTAACCACCCTGCGGGTTTCATCGTCCAAAACGCCACTTGAAGGTATCTGATAGCCATAACGGTTCAGATTATTTTGCAGTGCCGCAATATCAGTAGTTTTCTCCAATTGACGAACAGACAGATAATGACTCACTCGCTCAGCATCCGGCCATGCGCCAATTCCCGCCTGTGCCAATTTTTGCCAGGGAAATAACGGACCCGGATCGACTTTACGCTGAGGAGAGATATCACTATGACCCAGCACATTCTCCGGTTTAATCTGATTACGTTTGATAATGTCATCCGATAGTGCCATCAGTAATGCAATCTGTGCCTCGGTGTAGGGCTCCCAACGCCGTTCAGCTCCTACCTTGTGATAACCAGGATTAACTAATTCAATTCCTACCGACGTATCATTTAAATTCATTCGACCGCGCCAAAAGCTGGCACCAGCATGCCAGGCTCTGCGATCTTCGGGTACCAGCTGTAACACGATTGGCTTACCTGATACCTCATCCGGCAATGGATTTATCAGGTAATGCACGCTGACATTTTCTCCGGTTAGCACGGTTAATGAGTTCGCTTCATCTTCTGCCGTATAGTGAAAAATCAGAAAATTAACCCGAGGCTCATTACCCAGAGCAGCATGACTGTCATCCACCCAATAATTTCCGCGATCGTGAATAGAACTACAGCCAGCAAGCAGCCCTACTATCACAGATATCATGAAAAAATAGATAACACGTCCGCACCTGAACATAAACTGACCTTTTATATTAACTATTAAGATTTAACCGATAGTATAAAATAATATTTATCTTTTAATAAGTTAACTTTATCTGTATTTAACGCGTTGTATTCAGAGGATTATCCAGACGATCCTGACGCATATGAGATGCCATTCTTTTTTTGTTGCGATAAATATCAAAAAAGCCTCTATTTTAGCTACCAAAGCAGGCTGAAACCTGATTTACTTAGGGCAATTTTGTAATCGCCACCGTTTGAGAAAGGACTCTAATGACGCTCTTCTTACAAAACTGTTTAACGTTTCCGGTTATCATTTTCAGCGGCTTATTATTAATCGTCCTGTTCTATTGGATATGCGCCTCTTTTGGTCTGCTGGATATCGATATTCTCAATATTGATGGTATCGACGCCGACATTGATGCCGGTGATCTCTCCGGCATGGCTGGCTGGATGACCAAACTTGGTCTGGCGGGTATTCCCCTTACTATCATTATTACCTTTATTACCTTAATTGGCTGGCTACTCAGCTATTTCACTGTCCATCTGATGCTGCGCTTTATTGAAACAGATATTCTTCGCTATCTGTTGGGTACCGTTGCGCTGTTTCTGATCGGCTTTATTGCCCTACTGGTCACCTCATTTCTGTTAAGACCTTTGCAACCCAAATTAGCCAAAATGAAACAGGGGCAAGGGGTTAAAAATCTGATTGGTAAAGTTGCTGAAGTACGCTCTTCCG
This sequence comes from Limnobaculum xujianqingii, assembly GCF_013394855.1. Classification (NCBI taxonomy): domain Bacteria; kingdom Pseudomonadati; phylum Pseudomonadota; class Gammaproteobacteria; order Enterobacterales; family Budviciaceae; genus Limnobaculum; species Limnobaculum xujianqingii. The sequence continues at coordinate 1,221,726 of NZ_JABMLK010000001.1, forward strand.
TGGTAACCGAACAGCGTGGCGAAGCATTGATGGAAGATGGCGGTGCTGGTCTGATACTGCAAATTCGTGCCTCACAAGATGCAGAAATTGCCAGAGGAGATCGCGTGGTGCTAATCAGTTACGATGCGGCAACCAACAGTTATAACGTCGTCAGCGAGCTTGAGTTTAACCGGCTATAAAACAGAAGAAATCTTAATAACCTGTTACAGGAAGGTCTTATTTATCCGTTGGATTCCTGTGTCTTTCCTGTGCCAGTTTATTGTATCTAATCAGTAGTATAAAAATCCCCTGTTCAACTCAGGGATGAACAAAAGTAACTTAAGGCCACGTCAGACGGTAATTAACCAGTCAACAACCTGAATAACATGGAGAAACACCTATGGCTATGGCAGAACTAATGCCGTTCTTAACCATTGTTGCAGTGATTATTGTTGCAATTCTGGGCCTGTTTGGACTGTTCAAAGCGTTTTATATCAAAGTGCCACAAGGAACAGCTCTGATCGTCAACGATATGTCATCACAGCCGAAGGTTCACTTCACCGGTGCGTTAGTTTACCCAGTCATCTACAAAAAAGAGTTTATGCGTATCTCTTTACTGACGCTGGAAGTTGACCGCCGCGGTAAAGATGGCTTGATCTGTAAAGATAACCTGCGTGCTGACATTACCGTCGCCTTCTATCTGCGGGTCAACGAAACTACCGAAGACGTATTAAAAGTCGCTAAAGCTATTGGTGTCGATCGGGCTTCCGATCATCAGGCAGTCAGTACCCTGTTTAGCGCCAAATTCTCTGAAGCGCTAAAAACAGTGGGTAAGCAGTTTGAACTGGCAAAACTGTTTGAAGATCGTCAGAACTTCCGCGACCGTATCGTAGACGTTATTGGTAAAGATCTGAACGGTTATGCGTTAGAAGATGTTGCCATTGACTATCTGGAACAAACGCCGAAAAGCTCCCTTGATCCAAATAATATCTTCGACTCCGAAGGTATTCGTAAAATTACTGAAATTACCGCCATTCACAATATCGAAACTAACCAGAAAGAACGCGATCAGGAACTGGCGATTAAAAAGAAAAACGTGGAAACCCGCGAAGCCAGCCTGGCACTTGAACGCCAACAGGCTGATGCGGAAGCTCGCCAACAGCGTGAAATCGAAAGTATTCGTGCCCGTGAAGCAGCTGAAACTCTACGGGTAAAAGAAGAAGAGCGTTTAAAAGCAGAACAGGCTCGCATTCAAACTCAACAAGAGATCGAGATCCGCGAAGAGAACCGTCTGCGTGAAGTTGAAGTTGCACAGCAAAACCGCACTCGTGCCGTCACCATCGAAATCGAAAAAGTGACTCGTGCCAAAGATCTGGAAATCGTTTCCCGTGAACGGGAAGTTGAGTTACAGCGTATTGAAAAAGAGAAAGCGCTGGAAGAAGAACGTAAGAATATCGCCAACGTTATACGTGAACGTGTGGCGGTAGAAAAGACCGTCGCTCAGGAAGAAGAGCGCATTAAAGAAGTTCGTATGGTTTCTGATGCCGACCGTCAGAAGCAAGTCACCATTATTCAGGCACAGGCAGAAGCCGAACAAGAACTGGTACGTCAGGTTAAACAAGCCGAAGCTGATGAAAACAGTGCCAAACACAAAGCTTTAGAAATTAGCACTATGGCTCAAGCGGAACTGGAAGCCGCAGCGAAACAGGCTGAAGCTAAAAAGCGTATGGCTGAAGGTATTGAAGCGGAACAAGCCGCACTGGGTTTAGCTGAGGCTCGTGTTCGTCAGGCTCAAGCCGAAGCTGAAGAGAAAGAAGGCTTGGTGCAGGCTAACGTTACTGCTGAAAAACTGCTGGCCGAAGCTCGTGGTACTCAGGAAAAAGGTCTGGCACAGGCTCGCATTCAAGAGGCTCAGGCTGCAGCCTCTGAAAAACAGGGTCTGGCAGAGGCCAAAGTACTTGAAGAGAAACTGACGGCTCAGGCTCGTGGTGATGAACAGCAAGCATTGGCGAAAGAGAAGCTGGGTCTGGCTGATGCTAAAGTGCTGGAAGAAAAGCTGGCCGCTCAAGCCCGAGGTGAAGGCCAGTTAGGTTCAGCACAGGCAGAAGTGGTTCGTCAGCGCCTGAAAGCTGAAGCCGATGGTTTGACCGATAAATTTACCGCCATGGGTAACCTTAATACTACCGCTCGTGAGCACGAAGAGTTCCGTATGCAGCTTGAAAAACACTTCGAACAGGCAATGGCCTCTATTGCTGCAAACAAAGAGATCGCCAGAGAGCAAGCTGATGTTCTGGCTGCTGCATTAAGCAAAACCAATATTGATATCGTGGGTGGCGATGGTAGCTTCTTTAATACTTTCTCCAAAGCCCTCAGCGTTGGTAAAGCGATTAATGGCGTAGTCGATAAGAGTCCACTGGTACAAGACGTGGTTCAAAAACTGATGAGCAGCAAAGAGGGACAAAAACTGGATCTGGAAAGTCTGCTGCAAAATCCGGAAGTTCGCGATTTGATTCAGCAGTTCACCGCAGCCAGAAATCTACCGACGGTTACATCGGGTTCTCGTTCTATTGAAGAGTAATTAATCAGGCTGGCTACCGTAGTATTTGCGGTAGCCAGTTATTTTTTGACGTTAACTAAGATAAGCCGTTTATTAAATCGATTTATCTTAGTTAATTTCTCCGCACACTATGATGGCGCTTCACCCTACAGGACGTTTGCCATGATACGGAACAATAACTAACGCGACGAAAGCAAACATTGATCAAGGGAACGTTAAACGCCATGTCAGATAGCCAAGTGAATAATCGAGATCGGGAATTACTGGATAACGCCGTCGCTGAAGGTGGTGCCTACGATATTTTACGTAAACGTTTATCTGAACAGGGCCAACAACTGCATGAAAAAGCCTGGACCCTCAACGAGCGTCGTCTGGCTGAATTTGGCAAAAGCCAAATGGATATCATCGGTCGAATTCGCATTCGTACTGAAAATAACTGCGTTGCTCGCGATATTGTCCGGGTTGGTGAATGGCTACTGTTTGGCTATAACGTATTTATTGGTCTGAAGAGAGAAACCCGAATCGAAGACGTTTTCTCCCTGTATCGTTTAACCGAGCAAAACGGTGAATATGATGTTGAATCCGTCGCCTTAACCGGAACTTTCCTGAATATCACCAGCTTTGTTCAGGATTTCAATGAGCTTTATACCTATTACAAAAACACCCAGCTATTACAATTAGTAGAGCGCGACGGAAAACTTCTGGCCAGCTTCCAGATTGGTGAACGCATCACCGATATTCGGGTGTTCCGCTGGTCCATCTCCAGCGATAAAAAAGAAATTAAGTATATTGATAATCGCGGTGAACGGGATATCGCCCTGCCCCCGGCTTACGATTTCGAATGGCACAAAACTACCCGCGAGAATACCGTTAACGGCCGTTATCCACATATGAATATTCTGGATACCGTATTTGTTGAAACCATTGGTGGTGACCTGACCATTAAGTGTGAAAACAACACCGAAGATGGCCTGGGTATTTATCGTGAAGCCGTACTGGATAAAACCCAGTCGCTGGATGATGCGCAAATTGAGTATGCACAAACTGGTAGCCTGATTCTGCTGAAAATTCTCCCCTATCGGGAGGATAGCTGGCGTTATCTGGTGTACAACACTCTAACGCAAACCGCCCAGCGTATTGATGCCATTGGCTTAGCCTGTATTCAGTTGCCGGAAGATCACGGTATTATTTTCCCCGGCGGTTACTATCTGCAAAACGGTGAATATAAAGCTTTCGATCAGCCAATGACCGGTATGCGTTTTCGTCGTATTCGTCGTTCACCTAATGGCGAAGATGTTCTGTATATTTTTTACGAACCAAACTTTGGCCGCATTGCCCTGTTCAATTACAACATGATTGAACGTAAGTTACAGAATCCATTGTTTGGTCACGGATATGCCATGCTGGAAGATGGTCGCATGGTGTTATTTGAAGGACAGTCAGACGAACCAACCCGCATTCATCCAATGCAAGTCTGGCAAACCCCCTTCTATTCTGATGAATACGCAGCCCTTCAGCCGGCAAAAAATAGCTTTTTTGGCCGCATTGGCAATGCTGAACTGGTGCGTGGTATTTCTGACTTATACCACATCGCCAGAGAGATAGAACAACAACAAATCTCTTCCCAACTGTATGAAAAACTCAGTCTGGATGCTAAGCGATTAATCGATATCTATTACTGGCTGAACGATGAACATAGCCTGCATGCCTCTATTTTACTGAAAGAGATCGCTAATACCGGCGAGCTGGTACTGGACGAATATGAAAAAGTAGAAAGCATTCGCCGTCAGTCTTCCCGGGCAATGAATGAAGCGACCAGCCGTCAGAAGCAGCTGTTATCATCCATGCTGCCGGACAGCTGGGTTAACGCCCAACAGTTTGTTGATGCACTAAATGAACTGAATGTGCAGCGCGGTCATCTGATCACCCTACGGGATTATCGTTATATTGATTTAGCCAGTCTGGATGAGATGGAGCAACAACTGACTGCCAGTCAGGAGCGAATTTCGCTTGCTACTGCCGAGTTTCTCGCCAGTGAAAAAGCGCTACAGCCATTTACCTTACAGTTGCAGGAACTGGAAAAACAAACTCAGGAAGCACGTAACAGCGCTCAGCTCAATGAACCACTAGCTGGCATGGATAAGATGTCTGCCGATCTGGATATGCTATCCAATCTGATGGCTTCACTGAAGTTTGAAGATACCACTCAACAAACCGGCATTATCGAATCTATCTCCGAGATCTATGCCCGATTGAATCAGGCTCGAGCTCGTTTGCAGCAACGTCGTAAAGAACAAGGTTCCGTTGAATCTGTTGCGCAGTTTGGTGCTCAATTTAAGCTGTTCAGCCAGGGAATCACCAATGCCTTAACGCTGGCATCAGATCCGGAACGCTGTGATGAGCAACTTTCTCGCCTGCTGGTTCAGTTAGAAGAGCTGGAGAGCCAGTTCAGCGGTCAGGAAGAGTTTCTTGGCGATATTCTGAGCAAACGCGAAGAGCTGCTGGAAACCTTCGAAACCCATAAGCAATCGTTGTTGGATGAGCGCCAGCGTAAATCACAAAACCTTCAAGTCGCTGCTGAGCGTTTATTAGATAGCCTGCGCCGCAGAACGGCTAAATTCCTGACTCTGGACGAACTGAACGCCTTTTTTGCTGCCGACCCATTATCGCTGAAAACCCGTGAAATTATTGAGCGTTTACGGGAACTAAAAGACAGCGTTAAAGCTGATGATATTGATGCCAAATTTAAAGCGGCACGGGATCAGGCGATACGCAGCCTGCGCGATAAATCAGAAATTTTTGAAGATGGTGGCAGCGTTATCAAACTGGGGCCACGCCATCGCTTCAGCGTCAATACCCAGGAATTAGATCTCACTATCCTGCCTCGGGGCGAGCAGCTTTATTTGCATCTGACCGGTACTGACTATCAGGAACCTATTGAGAGCTCAGAGTTAGAGACGCTGAAAGATTACTGGAATATCGCCATTGAATCTGAGTCACCGGAAGTTTACCGCGCTGAATACCTTGCTTATTCATTGATCTATGCTGCCAGTAAAGAGCAGGATGGCCTGACTTTCGATTTGCTCAAAACCCAGCAAAACCAGCCTGAAGTGTTAGAAAAAACCGTACGTGACTTCGCAGCCCCTCGTTATAAAGAGGGATATGAAAAAGGAATTCACGATCATGATGCGGTTGCGATTCTACGCAAATTACTGCTGGTTGGAGAAAGTGCCGATCTGCTACGTTTTAATCCATTAGCTCGCAGCCTTGCTGTTTTGCTATGGCAACATAAATATTCAGAAGAGTTACCAGCGCTGTGGCCAGAACGGGCCCGCACCAGTCTGAATATCAAACAGCTGTTTCGCAGCGATGCCGGTTTATTGGACCTGCAAGCCGAAATAGAAGCGGAGCTTAGCCTGTTTCTGGAACAGTACCCTATTCCCTGTCAGTCATATCAACAGTCTCAGGCGGCTGAATACCTCAGTCTGATTTTGGGGCGGACACCGTTAGAATTCAGCTTTAGCAAATATGCCCGAACCCTGTCGGAAGGATTACAGTCTCAGTTAGAAAAAGCCCATATGTGGAGTGACTTTAACCACTCACAGCAAAATTTGGGGAGTCGCTTGTCTCAGCGTTGGGTTTTAATAGAAAACTGGCTAAAAGGTCTTTGTACTTTGCCGGAATATCAAGGATTACGTGAATATATTCCGGAAGCTGTGGTACTCATGTTGCTGGATAAATCAGTGGTTACCCGCTTTAGTGAAGTTGATCTGCATTTCAGCGTCAGTGATCTGATGGGAGAACATCCCCGTATTCAACAACAGACGCTAACCTTAAGTCTGGATGACTATTTCAGCCGTATGCGTTACCAGCGTAAGGTGTTTATTCCTGCCTATCAGCGTTATCAATCTGTCAGACAACAGGTGTTAAATCAGCAACGTAGTGAACTGCGTTTACATGAATTTAAAGCACGTCCACTCAGCTCTTTCGTACGTAATAAACTGATTAATGATGTTTATCTTCCTATCATTGGTGACAACCTGGCAAAACAGATTGGTGCCATTGGCGAAGGTAAACGAACGGATCTGATGGGATTGCTGCTAATGATCTCCCCTCCAGGTTACGGTAAAACGACGCTTATGGAGTATATTGCTAACCGTCTGGGGCTGATTTTTATGAAAATCAACGGTCCGGCATTAGGTCACGATGTTCTGTCACTGGATCCGGAGCAGGCACCTAACGCTACCGCGCGTCAGGAGTTAGAAAAACTCAACCTGGCGTTGGAGATGGGAAATAACGTGATGTTATATGTTGATGATATTCAACATACCCACGCTGAGTTTTTACAGAAATTCATCTCATTATGTGACGGTACTCGACGCATTGAAGGCGTCTGGAAAGGTAAGACTAAAACTTATGATATGCGCGGTAAAAAGTTCTGCGTGGTGATGGCCGGTAACCCTTACACCGAATCCGGGGATGTATTCAAAATCCCTGATATGCTGGCAAACCGCGCGGATATTTATAATCTGGGTGAAGTCCTGGGGGGTATGGAAGAAGCATTCTCCCTCAGTTATATCGAAAACAGCCTGACCTCTAATCCAGTTCTGGCACCAATGGCGCTGCGGGATATGAACGATCTTTATCTATTGGTTGATAAAGCACTGGGTAAACCTTTCACCAGCAATGCCCTTAGCCATCAATATAGTGAAGCTGAAATTAGTGAAATTGTCGCCATTCTTGAGCGCATTATGGCTATGCGTGATGTGGTACTAAAAGTTAATCAACAGTATATTGCCAGCGCGGCTCAGTCTGATAAATACCGTACCGAACCTGCCTTCAAACTGCAGGGTAGCTACCGTAATATGAATAAACTTAGTGAGAAGATTTCCGCCGTTATGAACCCGGCAGAAATTCGTCGCATCATTGACGATCACTATCTGGGTGAGGCTCAGTTGCTAACCAACGGTGCTGAAGAAAACCTGCTAAAACTGGCTGAAATCCGCGATATGATGTCTCCTGAAGAAGCAAAACGCTGGATTCAAATTAAGCATGACTTTATGAGAAATAAATCATTAGGTGGTGATAATACCGATATTGGAGGACGGGTTGTTGCACAACTGGCCGATCTGGTAGAAAGCGTTCAGGCCTTAAGGAATTAAATCAATAGTGAAACTGTGGATACAACAGCGGATTAAAATCCTGAGTCTGATAACCGTCATTCTGGTTGGTTTACAACTGGTAAACTCGCTGACCGGTGGGTTTCTGAATCATTTCGGTATTCTTCCTCGCTCAGCGCAGGGTCTATTGGGTATTCTATTTTCGCCTTTTCTACATCGGGACTGGGAGCACTTATTAAGTAATTTACCAATATTACTGATATTAAGTGCATTATTATTAACTCACTCAGTACGCTACTACCTCAGTGCCAGCACTTTTATTATTTTATTCGGTGGGCTGCTGGTATGGATTTTTGCTCGTAGCGCTATTCATATTGGTGCCAGCGGTTGGATTTTTGGCTTATGGATGTTATTGCTGGCAAATGCATTTACTCGAAGAAAAATACTCGACTTTGTTTATGCGGCATTAATCCTACTTTATTACGGTGGACTGGCTTCAGGCCTGCTGCCGGGCGATCCGGATATTTCCACTGAAGGCCATATTGCAGGAGCCATAGCCGGGCTCTGCTTTGCTCTGCTAACCCGAAAACTTATTTCTGACAATAAGATAAACACCCCTTAACCTTATAAAGAGGTTAATAAAGCTACATTTCAGGATGATTATCTGCCTAAATCCTTAGATACATGGAATTATCACAACACACTCTTATGCCTTTTCCATCAAAAAAACTAATCTTCTGGTTTTAGCTAACAATTTTGACATTAACGTCTTTATTTTACAGTCTGATTACCGCAAACTATCAGCGCCTTATACTGGCGTCTCGTTCGAAATTAGAATAACTAAAATATACCGCGGTTTCGCTCGAATACATAAGCTTTGGTGAGCAACCTTTATTTGCTTATCTCATTGATTTATGGATAAAACAGGTTATGGATAATAAAGAGCTCGAACACTACCTTGAAAGCACTCTGGCGGATTTAACATTAAGTCAGAGTGAGCGCGTAAAACTAAGAGAGTTAAGTCAGGTTCTGGATACTGAGCAATCAGGATTTATGCGTAATCGTGCTTTTGATTTAGTTCGGGCTCAATTAAATACGGCACCAGAAAATCTTCAGCCGGTATTAAAGTGGCTGGAAATGGTGATAAAAACCATTGATATTGCTAACCAACGCAAAAAAGTAACCTCTTCTGCCTGTTTTTCACCGGGAGATACCTGCCGGAAAAAAATCTGTGAAATATTGGCACAAACCACATCAAAAGCTGATATCTGCGTGTTTACTATCGCCGATGATATTATTACCGAATCTATTCTTGCAGCTCATCAACGTCAGGTTCAAATTAGAATAATTACCGATAACGAAAAATCTGAAGATGATGGTAGTGATATTGAATATCTACAGCATAAAGGCATTTCTATTGTGATGGATAACAGTCCCTATCACATGCATCACAAGTTTGCCGTGTTCGATGACCGCTACTTACTCAACGGTAGTTTTAACTGGACCAAAAGCGCATCCCAATATAACTATGAGAATATTCTTATAACTGACTCTCCAACGCTATTAGCCTTTTATCAACAGGAGTTTACCCGGCTATGGCAACGATTCAGTTAATGATGAAACAAGGGAAAACATGGGAATGGAAGTGGCAAACTGGAGGCTGGCTTTTCAGTTTACCCCCCGAAAAAAGGCAGATATACTTCAGAACAAAGGAAGTATCACACTGCGCAATGATTGCATATCGCTTCTATTAATTATGCCCGCTATGCAATCCCGTGACTTTCTCCATACAACAGAAATAATATGAATAATAAAATCAAACGCTTTATTTTTTGTAGTGGTATTGTTTTTACGTTGGCTGCCTGTTCGAATCCGCCATCACGCCAAAACTTTGACTACTCGCTTTCGCAAGGACAACTCGAGTTAGCACAGAAAATTGCGTTGGAAGAAGGAGTCTCTTCTGACGTAGATATTGCCACTGAGCTATTGTGGTCTCTTGAAGCAGGCACATTGTTGCGTATGAACAGTGAGCTGGACCGTTCAACTAAAGTCTTTGATACCAGTGAAACGCTGATTAAAGAAAATGAGACACAAAATCTGGCGGCATCCGGATTTAGTCAGGCTGCTTCAATGGTGGTTAACGATAATATTATGGGCTACACCCCTCGGGTATATGACCGCGTAATGGTTAACACCTACAAAGCATTGAATTTTTGGCAGCAGGCTAATTTTACTGATGCCAGGGTTGAGTGGAACCGGGTAGACGATCGGCAGCGCCGGGCTGCGGAGTATTTTTCCAAAGAGATCAACGCACAAAAAAGTAGCGTGAAGAGTAATAATCTGGGTGAAACTTACTCTGGTGCAATGGAAAGATTAGGGGATTCTGGGGTTGATGTTGCTAAATGGGCACCTTATGACGGCTATATCAATCCGGCATCGCTCTACCTGCATGGCTTGTACTTTTTAATTAATAACGAAAGTGCCGCCGACCTGAGCAAGGCCAAAGAGAGCCTGAAGCGTGCTTACGCCCTGACACGCAGTAAGCAAATTCGTGCCGACCTCAATCTTGCTAACGGCGGCCGTAAAGTTGCTCCTGGCGTTTGGATTGTGTTTGAAAATGGTACCGCTACTCATAAAGTAGAACGCCGTATTGATCTGCCGTTATTTTTAGTGACCAGCCGTGTAGTCTATACAGGTATTGCGTTACCAGTACTTGAATCAGGTAGTCCGGCGTATCCTTATCTTTCAGTCAATGGAGGAAGACAAACAGAATCATTCGCCAACATGGATAAAATTATTCAGGGTGAATTTAAAACGGAATTTACAGGTATTCTGATTAAGGAGTTGACTCGTGCGGTACTGAAAACTGCGGCACAAGCTTCTATGAGAAACTCTGATAATAAGACAGTCAGATTACTTGGCGCTCTTACCGGCATCGCTCAGGCAGTTACCACACAGGCAGATATTCGCAGTTGGCATACCTTACCCTACGAGTTTCAGGTAACCTATGTGAAATGGCCAAAAGATGGGCAGCTTCAAATTAATCCATCAGGTGGTGCTGCTATTCAGGTTGATTTACCAGCAACGCCTCAGCCGGTAGTAGTTTATGTAAGGGCGTTGAACGCGAATACGGTTCCACAGGTCAATCTGTTAACCAGTAAAAACGCTATCTAGCCCTGTTTAACAGGCAGAATTATCATTCTAATCATTAAACTGTATTGAGAACTTTCATGATGAAAATTTTAAACAAAAAAACGCTTCTTGCTGCGGCTGTTGCTTTCTCTCTGGTTGGTTGTGCTGAACAAGGCGCTTACTATGTTGACAGCAAAAATGACAGCGTTGCTGTTATGGGTCTGGATTACAAAGATTTTGAAATGGCAGCGACCAATATGGTTGATGACATGTTAAGTTCTGACCTGCTGGTTCATCCTCAGGGTGGCCGCTATGTGTTAACCGTAACGGGTATTGTGAATGATACCAATCAGCGTATTGATACCGACCAGTTAACCAAAAAAATTCGTACCAGCCTGTTAAACTCAGGACGTTTTGTGGTTACTACCGCTATTAACGCCAATGGTCCTGAAGATGAGATGACCCGCAAAGTTCGTGAACTGCGTAAGTCAAAAATGGTTAACCAAAAAACCGTAAAGAAAGATGGACGCGTTATCGCACCTGACTTCTCCTTAACCGGTAAAATCATTCAGCAGAATCAACGTGTAAACTCCAGTACTCAACAAGTTGAGTACTATTTCCAGCTAACCCTGACCAATCTGGATGATGGTTTAGCCTATTGGGAAAAAGAGTATCCAATCATCAAGCGTGGCGACAACCGTACTGCTAGCTGGTAATGATTGTCTGGCGTAATGCTGCAGCTCTCTTCGAACCGCAGCATTACAAAACCAACTTAATCCATTAGGGATGTCCGAATGAAAAAATGGATCCTGGTACTTGTAGCTTTCTTTGCGTTTTCATCTACTGCTTATGCAAAAATTGAAACCGTTGAAGCACAAGGATACGGTGAAACCTACGAAAAAGCAGTTGATGCCGCACTGGCTGATGCTGTTCGTCAGGTTAATGGAATGACCGTTTCAACACAGTCAGAACGTGCTGGAAACTATGTTCGCATCAATGATAAAAGTGACGCGAGTGCTGATGTTAAAGGTACCAGCGTTCAGGACGACCAAAACAAAGATGATTCCTTTCTGAGTAATAAGAAAGGTAACAGTACTTATACTGAAAATATCAACATTAATGCCGCAGCAAACCGTAATCGCGATGTTACCGTCAATGCTGGTCAGAGTGCTCAAATTAATACTCAAAGTGCCGGTATCGTTAAAGGGTATAAAGTTAAAACCCGCGATTGTGATGCTAAAGGCTGTACCGTTGTTTTGACCGTTGAAGTAGATAAAGTTGAGCGTAAAACTTCACAGGCATCTTCTCAGCGTGACCGTTTAGCTATTATTACTACTGGTAACCGTAGTCGTTCCGCCTTTGCCAATACGCTTCGTCAGGAAATTACTGACCGTATCGTACAGTCACAGCGTTTTACCGTGCTGGACCGCAGTGCTACTAATGAGAAAGCCTTCGCACAAGAAGAGAAAATGTTGGAAGGCCGTTCAGATAATGCAGCCAGCGTAGGACAGACGGCCCTACTCGCTGACTATATTCTGGTCATCAATGTAACTGAAGCTGGTGTAAAAACCACGACTAAAGTCACCAGCGTTGATTTAACCGGTGAATTTGACGTTAGCAGCTCCCACAGAACCAAAGTGACCGTACGCTATTCATTATTGGAAGCTGCGACTCATGGTATTCAGTGGTCTGATTCCAGCGTCTTCGAACAAGGCGGTAAATATATTGAAACCGCCCGCAAACAGATCAGCGATGTTATTGCCGATAAAATTGTCAATAAGCTGACACCGGCCAAAGTGGTTGCGGTGACTAACGGCCAGATCGTCATAAACCGTGGTGAAGCCATGGTTTATGATGGCGACCGTTTTGATATCTATTCTCAAGGTGAGCAACTGGTCGATCCGGATACCGGGGAAGTGCTGGGTGCCGCTGAAGAGAAAGTGGCGACCATTCTGATCACCACCATAAAAGACAAAATCTCTTATGGTATTGTTGAAAGCGGTAAGATTGATGTCATAGAGAAAGGTGCAGTAGCTCGTTTGGCTGCCCCACTACCATCTGAAAATAAAGCTCAGGCAGCGAAAAAAGCGACTGCAGCAAAACCTAAGGCAAAAGCCAAACCAGCAGCTAACGAACAGCGTCTGGGGGATTCAGGCGGCGTATTTTTGAAATAATCGTTACCGATAGCAAAATACTTCATCTTATAGCCAACCTCCGGGTTGGCTATTTTTTTGCCCCTTGCTATACCTTAATACCAGTAGGCTATTTTTCTGGCTATGCTGGTGTTTATTTCCGCATCGATATAATCCGTTGGCATGCGCTATACTTATCGAGAGCAATACGACATTCCTTTTATTAAAAACAAAACCTCCGCTAACCATACGAAGAATCAGTATTAATTTTTTATCCGCCTAAATAACCTAAAACCTCAATCTATTTTGATTTATTATTTAATGCTGTTTTTCAGTTGAATGACTCAATATGAATTAACATATCACTGACAACGACAATCAATGGTGCTGAATATGTTTAACTTCGATTATTACAACCCAACACGTATTATGTTTGGTACTGAACGTATCAAAGATCTTGGTGCTCAATTACCTGAAGATGCCAAAGTGCTCATCACCTATGGTGGCGGAAGTGCCAAGCGATTTGGCACCATTGATGAAGTGATTCAATCACTGGGAAAACGAAAGTATATTGAGTTTGGTGGCATCGAACCCAATCCTCATTACGATACCCTGATGAAAGCAGTTGAGATTGTTAAAGCAGAAAAAATAGATTATCTGATTGCTGTTGGCGGAGGTTCTGTCATTGATGGTACTAAATTTATTGCCGCAGCAGTTTATTTTGAAGGAGATGCCTGGGAAACCTGGATTAGTAACACGCCATTAAAACAAGTATTACCGATTGGTTGTGTATTAACCCTTCCGGCAACAGGATCCGAAATGAATGGCACTGCAGTAATTAGTAATACTGCGCTCAATGCTAAATTAAGCCATAAGCATCCCTTACTCTTCCCACGCTTTGCCATTCTTGATCCAAGAAAGTCTTACACACTTCCAACCAAACAAATGGCAAATGGTGTGGTGGATGCTTTTGTTCACGTTGCCGAGCAGTATCTGACTTATCCGGTATATGGCAAAGTTCAGGATCGTTATGCTGAAGGACTGATGCTAACCTTAATTGAAGAAGGCCCAAAGGCATTAAAAGAACCTGAAAATTACGATGTCAGAGCAGCAATCATGTGGAGCGCTACTCAAGCCCTTAATGGTCTTATTGGTGTTGGTGTGCCACAAGATTGGGCCTCACATCGTATTGGATACTATTTTACTATTCACCACGGTCTCGACCATGCTCAGACATTAGCCATTCTTCTTCCCGCAGTATTAGATGTGCAGAGAGAAAATAAACGGCTAAAACTACTACAATATGCAGAAAGAGTATGGCAACTCACTGAAGGATCAGAAGAAGAGCGTATAAATAGTGCTATTATGCTTACTCGTCAATTCTTTGAAAATATGGGATTACCTACTTATCTTAGAGCTTATGGGATCCCTGAATCAGCAATTGAAGAAGCAATTAACTATTTAAAAAGATTTAATTTATTACCTCTGGGAGAGCATAAAGATATCTCAGTAATTGAAGCCAGAAGGATTTTAAGTTTAAGTTACTAGCACCCATCGGCAGAGAATAATAATACTATAAACGCTTGTTCATTCTCTGCCGACATACTATTATATATGTATCAACGGGACGATGCCGTTGATACATATATAATATTATTCACCAAGCAGTTTATCACCTAACGTAACATTACTTATGCTAGTTTGGCTCGCTTGGGCTACCATTCAATTCAGTCTGCAATTAAAGTAAAATATAATGAGCGATATTGATTATTTAATGATGTTCCGCAAATGCTCTAATCACGATAGCTTAGAGCGCCTTTATGATAAATTAAATTATTCTTTAGTGGATAATAATGTATTAGCTAATATGTATCGTGCCGCCGACCATCGTCGTGCAGAATTAGTAGCTGGTAAACTATTTGACTTAGGTAAAGTACCTAAAACTATCTGGTCTCAGGTCAAATAATTTATTTTATAAATTAAGCATCGTTATTTATCTTAATTTGGCTTGCTATACCCATAAGCTAGCCAAGGCTTAAGTGCGTTTATTTGCACTTATAATTTGTATGTATTTAATGATTCCGATAATGGATTAGCGTTAGCTATCTCCGTAAGATAGCTAATAGACTACCAACAAACACACTTCATCAGGCATTCTGGCATATATTTACCATCGCATAACTAACATATTAAATACAATATATGAAGATATATATGTAAATACTATGTAACAAGATTTAATTTGAAGTTATACATTTATGGTAATAATAAAACATATAAATATAAGACATAATATAAAGAAATATATCATTACCTGAATGGAATTCCCAACACTTAATTTTACTCATGAAATAACTATTAACGTACTTTAATAAAAACACCGCTATTATATAGTGACCTTATATGGATTCAATTCTATCTCCACTACTGCCTTTGATTAAATAAATTGGATTCTGGTAAAGATGAATCTGTTCTAATCGATATCATTTCAAAAGAGCAACACTCAATAATCCAGTTACAACATTATTGTTTTCTACTACATTTTCATCATTACTATTGAGAAAACGTGCTTAGATTCACTCACTGTTTACTGACTCAATATCATTTTTCGCTTGCCTGATATTACTGATATCTTTCCAATAAAGCTCTTCTATACTTATGTTGAAACGAATCAATACAGACACATTTTAGAAAAAAATGAGTTATGACACGGTGAGAGGTACAAATGAAGTCTTGGTTATCAATAATCTACGGTGTACTGGTTACTTTCTCATTAGCTGGTTGTGTAGTGACAGAAACAACTGTCAGTCATCACTATGGTTCTAATGATCCGGCAATGGCCGCACAAAAATTTTATAGTCAGTACTTTGCCAGTGGCAGTACAGGGCTGCCAACCGACTCTCAACTTGCTACATTCAAACCTTATATCAGTGCAGAACTCTATCAATCACTGGAACACGCCAAAAAGCGCCAGCTGGATGAAATTAAACAGCATCCTGACGAAAAACCATCGCTGGTTGATAGCGATCTATTTTCCAGTTTGTTTGAAGGCCCCTCTTCTGTTGATATACCATCCATTCCGGTATTACCTGGTGCCAATAACGTAACATTACAGGCCAATTTTACCCGAACAGAACAAGGCAAAGATATTCTTCACTGGACTGATGAAATCAAAATGGTTAAGCAGAATGATAGTTGGGTTATTGATGATCTGGTATATAAGGGTAATTGGGAGTTTGCGGCTAAAAGCACCTTAAGAAAAGCATTATCCAGTGAATAGCTAAATGAATTATTCAGCTATTTTTGCCTAACATCGCATCAATTTGTTCAGTTGATGAACACTCAAATTGAAGTTAGTAATTTAGCGTTGACAGCCTGAATAGAGATGGATATGATTCGCCCCGTTCACACGATTCCTCTGTAGTTCAGTCGGTAGAACGGCGGACTGTTAATCCGTATGTCACTGGTTCAAGTCCAGTCAGAGGAGCCATATTTAGAAAGGCCCGCTATTTAGCGGGCCTTTTGCTTTTCAGATATATATTTATTTTCCTGCCCCTGGCATTTGCCATTCATCCAGCGGAATTGGTCGGCCAAAGTAGTATCCTTGCCCTCTGGGGCATCCTAATTCATATAGCCTGTCAGCGACTTCTTTGGTTTCAATTCCTTCAGCAATAAGTGGAACACCTAAACCATTCGCTAAACGAATCACCGATGAAATGATTGCCTCATTTTTCGCGCTCTCTAAAATACCGCTAACAAAATCCCGATCTATTTTCAGGCAGTCAAACTGTAAACGATGCAAATAGGAGAGACTGGAAAAACCAGAACCAAAATCATCAATAGCAACAGAAATACCCAATGCACGTATTCGCCCCAGTTGCTCGCTGATAATCGTCCCCCTTTCAAGCAAGATGGATTCTGTTAGCTCTATCGTCAGGTTACAGGCTGATAGCTGAAATTCGTTCAACGTTGCCACAATCACACTATCAAAATCAGCCTGATACAGTTGGCGGGCAGAGACATTAATCTGAATATTAAAATCGGCGGGCCATCCGGAGGCAATTTTTAAGGCCAGTTGACGACAGGACTCTCTCAATACCCAACGTCCAATAGATAAAATTAGACCCGATTCCTCTGCCAGTGGAATAAATATATAGGGAGGAACCATACCATAAGCTTTACTCTGCCAGCGGATCAGCGCCTCTGCCCCAATAACTTTGCGATGGTGTAAATCAATTATCGGCTGGAAATAAACTCTTAACTCCTGATTTAACTCGGCCTGATTGAGCTCCGTTAGCATTTGTGTATTTTCAACCGCCCGGCTCATCATCTCCGGACGATAAATTTCAAAAGCACCGGCACCTCTTTTTCTCGCTGCTGCCAGGGCAACAGAAGCATTTCTTAAAATCACCGCTAAGGTTTGGTCATCATATACTTCTTTAACCAGACCGATATTTCCCGCGAATAATGGATGTTCACTCTCACATCCTTGAGAGTTGATATAAATATGTACATAACGAGCTATTTCATCTTCAGCTTTCTCACAGCCACAATCTTCCGGGTAACAAATGGCAAACTCAATATCATTAACTCTCGCCAATAACGTTCGGGAAGGAACAATTTCTTGTAGTTGCTTAACAAACTCGCACAGCAAAGCCTCCCCCTTTTGATAACCAAGGCTATTATTCACCGCATTAATGTTATCCAGACTGAGCAATATCAGGCCATTCCAAACCGTGGCATTCTCCTGAGCATTCAATAGCTGAAGTTGTTTCTGGAGCCCTTCCTTACTCAACAAACCGGTGACAGAATCATAATAGACCTGATGTTCCAGTCGGGAGAATGCCGTTGATAGTGTCGATGACATATCATTAAAAGCATCATTAAGTTGCTTAATCTCTTTTAATTCAAAACGAGATTGATGTGCCGGAGACCATTTTTGACCGGCTAGCAGTCGTGCCTGAGTTGCTACATATTGAATTGGATTGGTGACTCGGGAAAGAATAAACCAGGCCATCGTGACCCCCAGCAGAAAAATAACAAAAATCATGCTGAAGGTGGTTTTTCTTTCATCGTTAAGTTGACCAACAAAATCACTTTGGGGGATGGCAACAACAATACGCCAGTTATGTAACCCTAACTCTTTACCGAAAGAGACAATCCGCCCATAGTAGGTTTCACCATCAATGCTTAATAATATTTTGCTATGTTTTGGGTGAGATAAGTAAGGAGCAATAGTGCGAATAATGACACTCTCACTATTTTCTGGCGTTAACAGATGGGCACGTTCCTGTTCTGGCAGACCATTCTCTGGCTTGAGAATCGGTTTTTCTATTGTTGAATGAGAAATAATTTCATTGTTATCGTTAACGATGAAAATAACCCCATTACCCAAATTTGGAATCTGCTGTAAATAACGATTAAACCTGTTCAATTTAATATCGCTTGATACCACGCCAACATAGCGATTATCCATATCATAAACGGGACTACTGTATGAAATACTAATGCCTCTGATGGCATCCAGGTCCCAATATGCTCTGGTCCATGATGGCTTTCGGCTGGCATTCACCTCACGAAACCAGGGACGAGTTCGGGGATCGTATTTATCTATGGTTTTGATGATTGGATTTTTGGTATCCATACCCGAATAAAAATTCAAGGTACCCTGAGTTCGTTTATCTTTTAAAATTAACGTATAGGTATCCGTGATAGTTTCACGGCTAACACCGATGTAATCGCCATTCACCGCACCGAATGCCACCAGACTGAGCTGAGGTGAATAAGGAAACACTCGTTTCATGGTGGCCATCAATGGCGATTCAAATTCATCCAGATTAGCCATCTCCCCTGACAACAGCTCTTGCATTGTCATTTCAACCGATGCATTCGCCTGTATTGGAACCTTCAGAAAGTTAAACAAATTAGTATGTACATACTCAATATGAGCAGAAATCAACTTGTCGCTAAGGCTATCGAAGATACGGTTTTCACTGCGGTACTGTAAAAAAACGGCTAAACCAAACATGATGGTTAATATAAAGACAAAAAGCGATGTCACAATCAGTTTCAAAGAGATTGAGTTTAATAATCGCACCTGTTTCACCACTTGCTGTTTGCCTGATTCAGAATACTCACGGGTTATTAAAGAATTTTTCAATGCACCAACACAATAACTGAAATTATCCGTGAACAGCCATATCTTTAGCTAAAGACAACTTAAGTTTATATTATTTCTGACTAAAGTTAGTCTAAATATAAAATTTATCTAAAAATATAATTTAAACCGGAATATGTTCGATAATACCAGCAAGACTGATACCGCTATCGATATTTATATGCACAAGAGTTGAACTAACTGACTAAAACAAAAGCGATTACTTGATATTTTGGGTGAAGTATAAGCAAACGCGCTATTTTCCCATGTTGAGCGGTTGACAGAGTTAGCAATGGCAGATATCATGCGCCCTGTTCACACGATTCCTCTGTAGTTCAGTCGGTAGAACGGCGGACTGTTAATCCGTATGTCACTGGTTCAAGTCCAGTCAGAGGAGCCATATTTAGAAAGGCCCGCTATTTAGCGGGCCTTTTGCTTTCTGGTTATTATAGTAGTGGTACAACCTCTTTGCTTCCTTCCCTGTCATCATTAACGAATCAATTTTACTGACTACTTTTTACCCTCTCCCATCTTTATTGATAGGTAACATTCAGGATAGCTACACTATTTGCCTGTCCCGGCATGACTTTGGTTTGAGTCTGATAATAACGAGTTTTAAATGTAACTCGCTCCGTAGTTAACGCCGAGTTTACCAGCTCAATTGGCTGATTAAGCCTTAACGGTTGTGAGTTATAAAGTATTTGAACACCAAGACCACTGGCTACACCCGGTGCACCTTCATTGGTTAATGCTAATACACTGTCATCACTCACACCTGTACTTTGTGCACCTTCGAGCTTCGCGGAAATTTTAGCGCTTTCATTTCCGGTACAATTAAAATCAACATTAAATGTATTTTCAGTGGTTGTCGGCCCGGTTTGGTTAAGTGTTCCCGCATAAACATCACCAAGTGAAACCGGAACGTTAGGCGTTGTGGTATTGCAGGTTAAAGATTGCACGGCAATATTCGTTGTGCCCGAAATAAAAAGTTGTGATGTTAATAAGCTACTGTAGTAATAAACAAACTGCCCTGATTGAGGAATAGTAACGGCTGTTGGTTGAATAGTATCAGTGACGACCAGCTCTACCCGGTACATAAATGTTGGCGTATAGGTTGTACCAATAAGAAAACTGGGAGAAAACGGTATATCAACTTGAGGATAATAACCTAACGCTGCACTTGAAGTATTTGTGCTACTTGAATAACGTACTCTCACACCAATAGAAGAATTGCTGGTGGCATAAACACCACTATAACCAGCAACCGATGTCATTGGGTATTCATAACCGATACGGTTCTTATTTCCACCTTCATTACATCTGACTGACGTAGAACCTGCGTTATACCAATCACTATCCCAAATGCTGGTTCCAGGCTGAACATTTCTCTTTACTGAAATGGTCGCTGGTAAAGTGATGGTTTTATCAATCCTGCCAATCTCATTGAACAAACAATCGGCTCTGGCCACTGTACTGCCTAACAGTCCGAAGGCTAACAGCAAAATGGTATAGATTATCTTTTGCCAATAAATATTATAATTCATATTCTTTTTCCCACTTAACACCTTGTTATGTATGGCTATCCCACTAGCATTATTTTTATTATTAATAAAAATATCAGTCATAGATGAAAGTAACCAACATCGCACCATATATGCTGCCTGACGTGGCATTTCCCGTGGCGCTATAAACACGAGCCTGAAAATCAAAATCAGCTGAATGCGTTATCGATGAAATGCCTTTAACCCAGCTTCCATCTATTGGTGATAAAGAGTTATCACTCCAGCCTGAGTTTGCTGGTATTACTTTGATACCAATATTCTGTGCACTTCCTGAACTACCATAGCCTGAATTATCATCAGGATAAGATAGCCCGGAGAACTGAGCCTTCACTGAGGTTGTACTTTCGGGACAATCCTTAACGGTAATTCTAAAATTCTTAATCGCCGGGGAATATGACCCTGGTTGCTGAAGATCGACCGCTGACATCTTGCCAAAATCCACAGTTTGGTTTTTGGTATCAACGACACAGGGTGAGGCCAAAACTCGTCCCTCAATGTTGACCGTAATATTTTCTGCCCATGCATTCTGACTAATGAGAGTCAAAATAAAGAATAACTTCAGCCAATTAATTTTGGTCTTCATCATGTCTGGTCCCCTTGTTAAACGTTATGCCCTGCTTCAGTCTTTATTCACACACCGCATTCAGCATATAAATTCCCGTTTCTGGGGTATCTTGCGTATTGTTATAATTAACGGAGCACTGTTCAGATGAAGAATTTCCCCATTTCGCTTTCAGTTGCCCCTTAGCATCCATGCCTGTCATAAAGACCTGGCCATTTTCACCCACTATTCCTGCCTGACTCTTTTTATTGCCCATCACAGCAATAACAGCACCAAAAGGAACTGGCTGATTATTCTTCTGTAATAACGTCATCAGCATTCGCTGCCCTACGTTAGTATCATATTCAGCACGCACCACCGCTCCTCTGGTTGGTGTTAGTGTTTGACTGGCTATTGTCATATCAACATCATCAGCAAAAGAAGCGGTATCCAGCGTGACGACATTTTTACGGTATGCCGTCACATAAGGAACAACAGCATATCCACGCCAGTCGGTACGAACGCCGGTATTGTTAGTCACACCGACATCATCAGCACCTGGCGCTTTTACTAACGCCACCGTCTCTCCCAATGATTGGGATAAAGTGACGCCGTCGCTATGTACCAATACCCCGCCTTCCAGGCCATAGTTCAACCGCTGCATATTTGAATCGTTACTGTAGCCAGCATTAACCCGGCCATATCTTCCCCGGTAGTCCACGCCAGCATTACCGCTGATGCCTTCCCCCTGGCTGGTATACCCCTGACTGACGTTATAGCTGAGATTATTATTTTCCAGTGCAGTGCCGCCTAGTCCCACAGTATTCGAAGTTTTGCCATGACGGCTGCTGTTCAGGCTATAGTTGGCATAACTATTAGATAGCCAACGGTCTAACGGCACACTGATATTCAAAGAGAAAATCTGATCGGTATTATTTGTTTTGTCGCCGTTACTATCCGCACTGTTTTTGCTATAGGTATAATTCATTCCATAGCTAATACTGTTCCAATTATTGCTATACCCGATACTGGCAGACTGAGTGTTTCGCTGGTCATTCCAGTAATCTTCATTTATCAAACTTATCGAAAGGCTACCCGCCGATTTACCTAAATGCTGACTTAGCATCAGCTCCGAACGGCTTTTCTTATGATCGTAAAAACTGTTTCCTGCTTCGTAATTACCGGTATAACTGTTTAACGTTTCTTGTAACGTATAAAAGCCTGATGTGGAGTAACGGTATCCTGCCAGCGCAAAGTTAGTTCCGGTATCAACAAAGTTTTTGTTATAGCGCACCCGCCAGGATTGCCCTTGCTGGCCGGATTGATCTTTCAGTGAGGCGTTTGAATTAGTTACATCAACTGAAAGCGCGCCTATGGTGCCCATATTTTTGCCAAGGCCGAATAACAAAGACTGATATTGATTACTGGCGATCTGCGCCCCACTGTAAATAGTGGTATTCCACGGCAAACCATAAATAGCGGTTAACTGACCGAACGCTTTTTTATCCACATCTGAATTTGAGGGGCGGTATTCCCCACCAGTAATGCTGTATTTGAAACGTCCCTCTCTTTGTAAAACCGGAACAGCGGCATAAGGAACCGTAAAATTCTGTTCCGTACCGTCGGCTTCTTTTACCGTAACGGTAAGATCGCCACTGCTGGCTGTTGAAAACAGGTCGGTAATCTCAAATGCACCTGGAGGAACATAGCTTTGATATATCTGATAACCATTTTGATGAATAGTGATTTGAGCATTAGTATTGGCAATACCTCTGACCACCGGGGAATAGCCACGCATACTGTCGGGCAACATATCATCATCAGAAGCGACTTGAACACCGCGGAAAGGCACGCTGTCAAACATATCGCTGGATGAATAGCTATCACCAATGACCAACTGACTTTTCAGCGGAATAATATCGCGCTGAACGTAAGTATTGATGGAATCCCATTTATCATTTCCATCACTGTCGCGATTCCAGGTTGAATAGTTACGTAATCGCCAGGCACCGACATTAAGTCCCGAGCGCAAATTCAAATAATAATTACTGCTATCCTGATCGTCACGATCGCTGATTCTGCTGTTAGAGCCACTAAAGCTATAGTTCAATAAGAGTGCGCTAATTCCCTGATCTAATTTGTCAGGTGATACATAGCCACGAGCCTGAGAGTTTAGTGCAGCCTGAGGAATACTTAAGTTCAAACGCTGTTGGCTGAAATTAAAATCTGTTGATGCCAAAGGAATAATTTGAGCCAGGTTGACGCATTGCGTATCGTCTTTAGTAGACGAAATAAGCCCCGACTTCACCCCTAATCCTTCAAGCATTCCGGCACTCAGGCAAGGTAACAGAGTTTGTTTTCCGTCCTGACCTTGCTGTAACTGAAAATCAATTTCTAATGATTCCACCATCTCATTATTAAGATAGAGATCAACCCGATACTGACCGGGTGCCTGTGGACCATCCTGTTCAAAAACGCTAAGGTCAGTGCCCGCTAAATCTTGTTTATCTAAAGATAATAAAGCTGGATTAAAATACTCCTCAGCACAAACCTGATTAATGCCTCCCAGCAACAAAGCAAGATGAAAAGCAAGTAATGTCAGTTTAAAACCACGAGATCCATTAACTTGAGTGTGTCCATTACTTATTCTTTTCATTATGCATTACTCCATTGTTCAGACATTCCTTTTGCCCCGGCAAACTTTAATTTCTGGCCATATGTGGACATCAATCTACCTATTGATTTAGAGGCTTCCGGTATAGGTTTTACTGACACCACCATAGTCATTGATGATCTGCCAACTTAGCTTTCCACTTGAATTTTTTGCTAATGATTTAAAGCTTGTACTGGAATGAGGAGCGACCATCGTAGAATCAGGAACGGTGGATCCATTAATCTTTATAGTGAAAAAAGTAATGTAATAAGGAGAGTTATTTGTGACGCTAAAACCATTACCGTCGCGCTGCCATTTTAATTCCTGAGCAGCCTCTTCTAACGTTCCAGTTAATTCTTTGGGACGATAAATTAATTTAATTCGCGTTTTCACTGCAATTTGCAATGAATTTTCTTTTTTATCCGCAGAAGGAATTGATTTAATATTTAGCCAAAACAAGGATTCCTTATCTTGCGGTAAATCACCACCTGCTCTAACAATACGTAATACATTCTCTTGCCCACCTCCATTTAAACGAAATAATGGAGGAGTAACAACAAAGGGTGCTTTTTCTGTTACACCTTCCTGACTATCAACCCAGGACTGTATTAAATAAGCTGAATTATCAAGATTACTGATATTAATAGTGGACTCTTTTTTTGCACCATCATAAATAAGACGAGTTCCACCAATAACTACGCCAGCCTGAGTCACTCCACTCAGTGAAACCAGCAATGTCGCTATTAATAGTTTAATACTTTTTTTCATTTATTATTCCTGAATAATAATGATATAAGAAGGTGGGTCAGGAGCATTATTCTCCTGACCTTACTTTCATTTATTTACTAAGTTGTGAAATGCTTTACCTGATAATTAAGGATAAATAATGGTAAAGTTTGCTACTGCATTAGCTGCACCAGCTGTAACTGTTGTACTGGTTGAAACATAATAAGCAGTAAAGTCCAGAGTATTATCTCCTGCTACCAGAGGGGTGTAGGTTGTAGACTCAGAACCTAATACAATTTTTTGACCTGCTTTATCTTTGATCTGAACACCAACACCAGCAGCACCACCGGTAATATCCAGAATATCGGTTTTTCCAGATACGGTTGTTCCTTCAAAACGAACCGCAACACCCGATGTCAGAACGTCTGTAGGGCAGTTTTCTAACTTCAGGCTAAATGGCATTGGTGAAGATGTATCACCCGCTGCAGTAAATACAGTTTTAGACACTCGACCTAAATTAACATCTAAATTTTGGCTGCTGCTTTCAACAGTACAAGCTGATTCCAAAATCGTACCTTTGAAATTGACTTTACCATCTTCAGCAAAAACGATCGGGCTTAAAGCAGTACAAGCTAAAGCGGTGGAAAACAAAACATATTTTTTCATACTATTTTCCTTTACATATTAAATGGTAAACCATTTCATGTATTTCTATTTATGACATGACTCCATGTCATTCCCTGTTTATTCGCTTAAGATAATTGAGTTCCGCCAGCTGATATAAAATCAGCCGTCTAAAATCAACTTTTATTCGAACATTAATATTTGGTGTCACTAGAATAAAAAAATTTAATGCGTTTTAAAAACTCACTAATCAATCAATTCAAGACAATTGAAATATACTCCATAAAAATTGGAACTCAATACCCCGATAATTACGATTGAATTTTAAACAGATAATTAACAATATTCACATCCAATTGTTTTAAATAAGATTAATTTAAATTTAATTTTTCACACTTAAAAACAATAAGTAATTACTTATTCTCGTAAGGTTGAAATAAAATAAATTTGAAATTATAGCTCACTTAAAATAAAGCATATTTATAGAATATAACAGGGTTTAAAAATCTATCGAGATAACCTAATCAATTGAACAATAACAAATTAATATATGGCAGGTATAATTAAAATTAACTATTACAAGTAAAAATGAGCAAAAACCTAAAAAAAAGAGATGACCATATAAAAAACATAAATTCTACTATAAGCGTTGTAAATTCTTTTTTTCTTCATTCATAAGAACAAAAAAATAACAGGCAATAGACTTAAAACTCTTAATAGGAATAACTCTAAAGGTGTGTAGATAGTATCGTTCGAAAAGAATGTGCTCAGAGCCAATAAAATTAAGCGACGCTAAAGTTATCGCTGAAGATCCGATGCTGTACCCTGACTGTGATTTAGTGATACTGAAAATAACAGTACAGATTCCCTTAGCTCACTACTTCTACAGTTACCAATAGCTAATATTATGATTTTATTGATGGAAAGGCGGAATATTGATATGAAAAAGCCCTGACTATTGTTAGCCAGGGCTTTAGGGTAAAACAAATTGTGAGTTAAACATTAATACTTCAACAGATCGTTACTACTAAAAAAACTAGATGTACACGTTTTACATAAGAGAAAAATTAAGTATTTATAGCTAAAAATCCCTCCGATTTATTGACCGAAACACTATAATTTTCTGCACATTTAAACTATTAAGTTAGTTTGCTTTATTGGGTTTAACTAACTCAGTACACCACCTACGCAACAGGTTCTCAATTCATCATCAGTCTGAAACTGTCACGCGCCCTTTCGTTCCCGGCACGCGATGATACTTTAAACTTCGTGACCCGACTTCTGCCGCAATGACAATTATTAATACCCAAATTGCGGCTTCTTCTCATTAACATGCGTTAACTACGAGGCCCTTATCGCGTTTTTTAGACCAAACGCCTGCGTTACAAAATCACCTGAAAGGTTGATTGCGCCTGCGTTACAGACCAATCTAATCCTTTATCAGAGCTTGTCAATACTGTTTTTTTATACATATAAAAATATCTTTTTTTCATAGCAAAATCAGCTAGCTAGCAACTCTTGATTATGATGTTTTTTTATCAATAATCTTTTTGGTCAAAAAAAGATTATTCCTCCCCTATTTTTCTAACCAATAAACTCACAGCGACTATACTTACTCATACTCTATTTATGACATCTTAATCTCATTTTTATATAGATTTTATGGGGTTAGAAAAATGAATAAATAGCTTACAATGACTGGACTATGTTCGATATTTACACAATTTTAAGAAATTGTGACAACTATCACCTTATGTCCCAGGTATTTATTTTACGCTATGAAATAAATACCCTGACCTGAAATTCAGACTCATTGTTCTTAAACCGTCCTGACTAAAACAGACGTTATCCTGGAGCACTTTCCATGTTTAAAAATCTCTTTGCAAATTTGCAAAAAGTCGGTAAAGCACTGATGTTACCAGTATCAGTGCTGCCTATTGCCGGTATTTTACTCGGTGTAGGTGCCGCTGACTTTAGCTGGTTACCAACTATTGTTTCTAAAGTGATGCAGCAGGCTGGTGGTTCTATCTTTGAACAGATGCCTTTATTGTTTGCTGTTGGTGTAGCACTTGGTTTTACCAATAACGACGGTGTTGCCGGTCTGGCGTCTATCGTCGGATATGGCATTATGGCCGCTACGTTAAACGTAATGGCTGAAGTGCTGGGCGTTGCCAAAATCGATACCGGCGTCTTAGGTGGTATTTTGGTTGGTGGTCTGGCGGGTTATCTGTTTAACCGCTTCTACCGCATTCAGTTACCTGATTATTTAGGCTTCTTTGCCGGTAAGCGCTTTGTTCCTATTATTACTGGCTTTGTCTGTATTGCTCTGGGTATTGTCCTTTCCTTTATTTGGCCTCCAATTGGAAATGCCATCAGTTCATTCTCTCAATGGGCTGCTTACCAAAACCCTGCTTTAGCCTTCGGTATTTATGGCGTAGTTGAACGTTCGTTGATTCCATTTGGTTTGCACCATATCTGGAACGTTCCTTTCTTCTATGAAGCAGGCCAGGCTTGCGTTATTGATAGCAAGATTGTAACAACAATCGCCAGCGAAGCCGCTTGTAAAGCTGAGAATGGTCGCTGGATCACCGGTGAAATTCAACGCTACCTTTTAGGTGACAAGACTGCGGGCAATATGGCCGGTGGTTACCTGTTTAAAATGTGGGGCTTACCTGCTGCTGCAATTGCGATGTGGCATACTGCTAAACCAGAAAACCGCGCTAAAGTGGGCGGCATCATGGTCTCCGCAGCATTGACCTCATTCCTGACTGGTATTACTGAACCAATTGAATTTGCTTTCCTGTTTGTTGCTCCGGTTCTGTATGTTATCCATGCAGTGTTAGCAGGTTTAGCTTATGTAATCACTATCCTGTTGGGTGTTAAGCACGGTATGACCTTCTCACACGGTGCTATCGACTTCACTCTGTTCTATCATCTGTCTACCAAAGGCTGGATGTTCTTTATCCTTGGTCCTCTATACGCCCTGTTCTACTATGTCGTTTTCCGCTTTGCTATCGTCAAGCTGAATCTGAAAACGCCAGGTCGTGAAGATGATTCTGCCGTCGAAACTACCAGCGGTAGCAGTACCGATATGGCTCGTGAGCTGGTTGCCGCATTCGGTGGTAAAGGTAACATCACTAATCTGGATGCTTGTATTACCCGTCTGCGTGTTGGTGTAGCGGATGTCGCACAAGTAGATCAGGATAAGCTGAAAAGTTTAGGTGCTGCTGGTGTGGTCGTTGCGGGCTCAGGTATCCAGGCTATCTTCGGAACCAAATCTGACAACCTGAAAAGTGATATGGATGAGTACATTCGTAACAACTAATCACTAGTTACATAGTCAAATTGAATGCCGTGCTTGTCACGGCATTTTCTATTTTTCAATCAGCCTGCTGCGCCCACAAAAAACCCCAGCAATCTGGGGTCCTTCAAATAATAACAGTACTCAAAATCACTGAGTTAAAATCAACACCGTTTTATTTAACGTCTGATTTCACTTTCATTTTCTGTGAAATATCGCGACGTTCTTTAGACAGCTCTGCATTCTTGATGATGTACTCATCCACGCGCTCTTCGTAATCACTTTTCATATTGGCGATAATAGCCTGGATATCTTCAATACTCATGCCTGGCTTGATATATTCACCCAGGTTTTCCAGCAGCAATACGCGTTTCTGGTTGTCACGGATCTTCTTCTCATTATCCACAATTTCACGCTTCAGTTTGTTTTTACGGCGAGACAGGCGTACATATTCCAGTACATTTTGAAATGAAGGTTTAGCGTTTTCCATCATAGTACCCTTACTTAATAAATAAACAGTTTTGAATCATAAAAGCTGCTTACGATAGTACGTAAGTCGGACGCGATCTGCTACTTAAAAGATACTTTTCTGCATTATTGAGTATCAATAAAAAATCCGGACTATGCCGGATTTTTTATTTTACTGAAGAAGGAATTATTCCATCCACTCGGTATGGAACACACCGTCTTTATCGGTACGTTTGTAAGTATGCGCACCAAAGTAGTCACGCTGCGCCTGAATCAGGTTTGCAGGTAACACAGCTGCACGGTAGCTATCATAGTAAGCAATAGCTGCTGACAGGGTTGGCGTTGGGATACCATGCTGCACTGCGTAAGCTACGACATCACGCAATGACTGTTGGTACTCATCGGCTGTTTTCTTGAAGTAGCTGGCCAGTAACAGGTTGGCAATTTTGCCATTCTCAGCATAAGCATCAGTAATTTTCTGCAGGAACTGAGCTCGAATAATACAACCGGCACGGAAAATCTTAGCGATTTCACCATAGTTCAGATCCCAGTTATATTCGTCAGAGGCTGATTTCAATTGAGCAAAGCCCTGAGCATAAGAAACGATCTTACCCAGATAGAGTGCACGACGAACTTTCTCAACAAACTCTGCTTTATCACCGCTGAATGCCTGAGCTTTTGGACCGGTTAATACTTTAGAAGCAGCAACACGCTCATCTTTTAACGCTGAAAGGAAACGGGCGAATACTGATTCAGTAATCAGTGATAATGGAACACCGAGATCCAGAGAGCTCTGGCTGGTCCATTTACCGGTACCTTTTTGTGCCGCCTCGTCCAGAATAACGTCGACCAGATAGTTACCTTCTTCATCTTTCTTACGGAAGATATCAGCAGTAATTTCCACCAGATAGCTGTCCAGTTCGCCTTTATTCCACTCGGTAAAGGTTTCTGCCAGTTCAGCATTCGACAAACCAACTGCTTGCTTCAGCAGTGAGTAAGCTTCTGCGATCAGTTGCATATCGCCGTATTCGATACCGTTATGTACCATTTTGACATAGTGACCGGCACCGTCTGAACCGATATAGGTGATACAAGGCTCACCGTTGGCTCTGGCCGCGATTTTTTCCAGAATTGGAGCTACCAGTTCATAAGCTTCTTTTTGTCCACCTGGCATGATGGAAGGCCCTTTTAGTGCACCCTCTTCACCACCAGACACGCCGGTACCGATAAAATTGAAACCTTCTGCAGATAACTCTTTATTACGGCGGATGGTATCTTTGTAGTAGGTGTTACCACCATCAATCAATATATCGCCTTTAGCCAGATAAGGTTTCAGCGATTCAATGGTCTTATCCGTCGCTTCACCGGCTTTTACCATTAACAGGATACGACGAGGGGTTTCTAACGAATTAACAAACTCTTCTACGCTATAACAAGGAACCAGTTTTTTACCCGGATTCTCAGCAATAACCTCATCGGTTTTATCGCCGGAACGGTTAAAAATAGAAACGGAATAACCGCGACTTTCAATATTCAACGCCAAATTGCGGCCCATAACCGCCATTCCAACGACACCAATTTGTTGTTTAGACATAAAAACTCCTGGCTGACCGGACAAATCCACCCGCTAAAATAACGACAAGTGAACAACTTATTCATAACAATTATGATACCCCAGCAAAGTGACAATTGGTACGACAGAAATTGCTATCGTAGAAATTGCTGGTGCTAATCTTATTTCCCCTATTGTTTGACCTGAGTCCCTGTTTTACTGGGTTTTCATAATAATTCAGGCTTAATAAAACCTGGTGATTTTTATCGGGAAAAAGTAAAAATATCCCTGCATTAATAGACTTTTTAACTTCTGCATTGATTTACAATGACATAAATTATTGTCGTCATCGCGTTTACACCATACAATTATTCAAGCAGCATGTGCTGTGTAACCTGAAGGTAACCACCTGACTTATGGAATGGATCGCTGATCCAACAATTTGGGCCGGCCTCGCAACATTGGTTGTGCTCGAAATCGTTCTGGGTATTGATAACCTCGTCTTCATAGCCATTCTGGCTGACAAGCTCCCTAAACATCAACGAGACCGCGCACGCGTTGTCGGTTTGGTTCTGGCATTAGTTATGCGCCTGGGATTACTTGCCAGTATCTCCTGGCTCGCTACGCTAACCTCGCCGTTATTCCATCTGCTTGAACATCCTTTTAGTGGACGTGACCTGATCATGTTGATCGGTGGTCTGTTCCTGTTGTTTAAAGCAACCATGGAATTGAATGAACAGTTAGAGGGGAAAGACCACGACGATCAAACCCAGCAAAAAGGTGCCAAATTCTGGGCAGTTGTTGCTCAAATCGTGGTATTGGATGCCGTATTCTCATTAGACTCAGTTATTACCGCTGTCGGTATGGTTGATCATCTGGCCGTTATGATGATTGCCGTCTGTATCGCTATGGGTCTGATGCTACTGGCCAGTAAGCCACTAACACGCTTTGTTAACGCACATCCAACCATCGTTATCTTGTGTCTCAGCTTCCTGTTAATGATTGGTTTCAGCCTGGTAGCAGACGGATTTGGCTTCCATATTCCGAAAGGTTATCTGTACGCTGCAATTGGCTTCTCTATTCTGATTGAAGTATTTAATCAGCTATCAATAGCCAACCGCCGTAAATATCTGTCATCCAGCCGTCCACTTCGCCAGCGCACGGCGGAAGCCGTCTTACGTATGCTGAGCGGAAAACATGAAGATGCCGAGCTGGATAACTATAGTGCAAGTTTGATTGCCGATACCAAAGAAGATGATGGTCTGTTTAATCAACAAGAACGTCGTATGATTGAGCGGGTATTAGGCATGGCCCAACGCTCCGTTGGCAGTATCATGACCTCTCGCCATGATATTGAAAATCTGGATTTAAGTGAGCCGGAAGAAACCATTCGTCAATTGCTACATAAAAACCAGCATACACGTATGGTGGTAACAGAAGATGGTTCCGTTGATGAACCATTAGGTGTGGTGCACGTTAATGATTTGCTAAAACATCATTTAGAACACCCGGACTTAAATATCCGTTCTCTGGTTAAACAACCACTGATATTCCCGGAAACTGTCTCTTTACTGATGGCACTGGAACAATTCCGTAAAGCCAAAACACACTTTGCTTTTGTGGTCGATGAGTTTGGTTCAGTAGAAGGTATTGTTACTCTGACCGATGTTATGGAAACCATCGCTGGTAATCTACCTGTTGATGGTGAAAACATCGATGCTCGTCATGATATTCAACATGAAGCAGATGGAAGTTGGATTGCCAACGGCTATATGCCGCTGGACGATCTGGTAGTTTATATTCCAATCGAGATTGAAGAGAAACGTGAATATCACACTTTGGCCGGTTTACTGATGGAACATACTCAACATATTCCGGGCGTAGGTGAACAGGTAAGAATTGGTGAATGGCTATACGAGTCCCTGGAAGTTAACAGTCACCGTATTCTGAAGGTACGAATTACTTCTCTGGCCGAACCAGAACTGGAAGATGAGTAAGGTTTAAATCGTACTCATGAGTAAATGAAGAAGGCGCATAATGCGCCTTCTTCATTTACTCATTATCTTAGTTTTTCTAACAGCTTCTGAATATCTTTGCTTTCTTGCTTATCTTTATTTTTATCCAGCCACTTATCGATAGCCTTACCCACTTCCCCTTTCAGTTGATCTTTGAGAATTTGTTCTACATTCAACTGATAGTTCAGCTTATTCCACGGTCCGTAAATACGTAAAGGAATCACACTCTTTTGCAGCAGTGAGACAATATCAGACTTGCCCTGCCAGCCTTGCGTTACATTGATATTCAATTTCATATCGCAGGATTTAGCTGGCAGATTCAATACACCTGTTCCCGCTACTGTCAGAAGCTCTGATGCGCCATTCATTCTGGTCACTTTAAGTTGCCCTTGATTGAAGACTGTATCAACCACCAGGTTTTTCACTTCCGTATAACGCTCATAATGTTCCATCCCTTTCACATCGCTATTACTGCGGGAAGCAGCCTGTTGAATCAACTGTTGAATATTTAGCCCATGCAGGCGAGCCTGCTCAATATTAATGTGGGCATATCCTTGCCAGCCTTTTTCAAAATCATTGATATTACTATTGACGTTATTAAACGTACCCTGAGCAGTCACTGCTCCGGTTAAGGTTTGTGGGTAATTCAAGGTTTTTAGCAAATCCCCCAATGCTACATTCTGCATTGTTGGTTTAACGGTAATTTTGGGTACTGCGGAGGTTACATCTATGGTTCCTGTCGCTTTAACAGCACCACCAGCAATAACCGCCTGCAAAGAGTCAATCACCGCGTTACCCTGCTGATTACTTCCCTTCATCACTACCGAGCTGGCTGAAACACCGTGATAAACCAGATTATTAACCTCAAGGTCCAGCTGAGCATTAAATGTCTGTAGAAAACTTAAATCCGGCTGAACACTTAACCCATTGGCAGAAGAAGTAACAGGTGCGGGCGTTTCTTTGGCGCTGGTTGTTGCCCCCTCTTCACTATTATCCTTAGCTACTGCGGGAGGAAAAAGCTGATCCAAATTCAGTGTATCCGCCTTCACCGCCAGAGTATAAACCGGTGTGTCATCCAGTGAAGCAGAGATATCAGCAGTTATATGATTGCCGTTAAACGTTAATGCCAGAGGGGATATTTTCATGCCCGGAGGAGAGCTCAGATAAGCCAGATTAAAGCTACCATTACCCTGAATACCTTCCACCGGGATATCGGCCCCCTGCAACTGATAATCAAGGTTATTAACTGCAAGTTCTAAACCTTGTGGAAAATGATTCAGGTTTAATCCGCCATCCAGTGAAAAGCTTAACTCTCGCTGATCGCGATTAATACGTGCCTTGGCGGTAACATCCGCTTTACGGGTATCGGTACGAGTCAGCGTCAGATTTATATCCCGTATATTAATAATATCGTTTTCACTGCGCTGCCAGACTAACAGGCTATCCGCAATTCTTACCTTACTTAGCTCAAGAGACCAGTCGGATGCCGTTGATTCAGCCGGAGACTTAGTCACATGAGTCCCCGCCGGAGCGATCGGGGCATTCTGTAATTTTTGGCTTTGCGTTTCCGGAATTAACTGAATAACGCCGCCTTTTAACACCACACTTTTAACGATTAACTGGTGAGACAACAGAGGGAACAGCTCAACATCCAAACGCATATTCTCTGCACCAATGATCGGTTTAGACGCGCCAGGAGCTGTCAGGCTCATCTGTCCAGCCAAAATACTTAACTGAGGCCAAACGTGCCAACGCAGGTCCCCTTCAATTTTTAGCTGATAGCCGGTTTTATTCTCGACGTTTTTCACCATGTAATCACGAAAATCATTCGGATTAATCAATAGAATCAGCGCTGTCATTCCGGTAACAACAACTACCAGAATTATCGCCAATGTGGTTAAGAATCGCCTCATGGAATACTGTCCCCAACGGTTAACACATTTAATCCATCAAATTATTAAGTTAGTCTTTATCAATACGGCTGGCCACTGCGCCCTGCTGCCCTTTATATTTTGCATCTTCACGACGATGATAAGGCCGGGCGGCTGGTCCACTCAAAGGTTCAAAACTCAATGCACCAATCACCATACCCGGACGCAGTGCTAACGGTAATTTACCTGAATTATAAAACTCCAGTACAATCTTGCCCTGCCAGCCGGGATCGATTCGATGAGCAGTAACATGAACCATCAGGCCCAAACGTGCCAGTGAAGAACGTCCATCCAACCAGCCAACAATATCGTCAGGAATCGATACTGACTCCAGCGTAACGGCCAAAGCTAACTCCCCAGGGTGCAGGAAGAAAGGCTCATCCTCTGTCAGATTGATTTCATCGCTCATTACTTTCTCAAGCGCTGCTGAAACCTCTTCTTTTGGCCCGCTAAGGTCAATATAAGCCGCAGTATGACCAAGAAATACACGAAACTGATTACCTAAACGAACATCAACAGTTGCGCCATTAATTCGCTCAACAGGCGGACGGGGCGTGATTTTAAGCTTGCCACTATCAAGGTAGGCTTCAATATCCCGATCGCATAATCTCATGGCGGTAACTCTCCTGTGCTTTAATCGCTTCGTTTCAGTACTTGCTATGATTTCAAATAATTAAAATCAATAATCTCGATATATTATCATCAGTTTGCCAGAGTATCCCTTTAATAATAGCGGGACTCCGTTAACAGGTACTTTATTATCCAGCGAAAATGGCAAATCTGTCGTCTATGAAGGCATGAATAGAACAGATAAAAAAACAGAAAATAATTTGACGGGAGTATCCCCGCACCAGAACAGGGCACGGGGATAGATCAAACATGCGGTAAATTACAGCATGGTTCTGATATTAATTTCAGATGGAATGGTATGTCCCTGCCAGTAGAGCTCCGCAGCAATCTTAGCCGCGACCTGACGATACAACTCACTGAATTCACTAGCCGGATTTGAAATCACTGTTGGTTGACCGCGATCCAGATCTTCACGAATAGTGATATGTAGCGGTAATTGGCCTAACAGTTGACTACCGTGTTTAGCAATCAGCTTCTCTGCGCCGCCGGTACCGAAAATAGCTTCCTGATGACCACAATTACTGCAAATATGAATACTCATATTTTCAACAATGCCCAGCACCGGAACGTGAACCTTTTCAAACATCACTAACCCTTTCATTGCATCCACTAATGCAACATCCTGCGGGGTAGTCACGATAACCGCTCCCGTCACTGGAATATTCTGCGACAGAGTCAGTTGAATATCACCGGTTCCCGGCGGCATATCAATCACCAGATAGTCTAAATCAGGCCATAAGGTATCCTGCAACAGTTGCAGCAATGCTTTGCTGGCCATTGGGCCACGCCATACCATAGCGTTACCATCTTCTACCAGATAACCAATAGAGTTGGTTGCCAGACCATGGGCCATAATAGGTGCCATATGCTCGCCATCCGGCGAAGTTGGGCGCTCATTAGCCGTACCTAACATGGTTGGAATCGAAGGGCCATAAATGTCAGCATCAAGAATGCCAACTTTTACACCTTCGGCTGCCAGCGCTAGTGCCAGGTTCACTGCGGTACTGGATTTACCCACGCCACCTTTACCTGAGCTCACAGCAATAATATTTTTTACGCCTTTCACTCCAGCCTGATCGTTAGCACGTTTTAGAGTGACAACATTATTTTGCAGACGCCATTCAACAGAAGCGGCACCTGTGGCTTTAATCAGCTCAGCACTTTTTTCCGTTTTTAACGCTTCAAACCCGGTTTTCCAGGCAAACGGCATGTGCAATTCGATATGTAATACGTTATCTAACATTGCGCAGTGATGAAGAGCTTTAAGCTGGCTCAAATTTTTCTTTAGTGTTGGATGGGTGAACGTAGCGAGCAGCGCTGTAACCTGTTGGTTTAATGCTTCTGGCGTCACTGACCCTTGGGATTGTTGATTCATCCCTACTCCTCTTTATTATCAGCTAGTTTTACGACAAACATGGCGATACATGTATGGCGACTCATACTGCCTATTAGCATAACAGATGACGAATAAAAACACGTAACCTTGTTCTGCGATTGCCCCCTTCAATAAAGTGTTTCATCCATAAAAAGGAAGCGATGCCTGTGCTCAATCAAAAATTATCGTCATCAGAAGGAAATAGCACCTAGCCGAGTGTGATTCAATCAGTTAACATCAATGGTTCCCATTCATTCCACTTAACAAAAGATAAGACACTAACTATGGCTCAAGTCGCGAAAAAAATACTGGTGACCTGTGCGCTACCATACGCAAACGGTTCAATTCATCTCGGTCATATTCTCGAGCATATTCAGGCAGATATTTGGGTCCGTTATCAGCGAATGCGTGGACACCAGGTTAACTTTATCTGTGCTGATGATGCCCATGGCACACCAATCATGCTGAAAGCTCAGCAGCTTGGTGTTACCCCAGAGAGCATGATTGATGAGATGAGTCGTGAACACCAGAAGGATTTCGCAGGCTTCTCCATTAGTTACGATAACTATCATTCCACGCACAGTGAAGAGAACCGTGAGTTATCCGAGCTTATCTATGGCCGGTTAAAATCTAACGGTTTTATTAAGAATCGCACTATTTCTCAGCTGTACGACCCTGAGAAATCGATGTTTCTACCAGACCGCTTTGTAAAAGGCACCTGCCCAAGATGTAAAGCACCAGACCAGTACGGTGATAACTGTGAAGTTTGTGGTGCCACTTACAGCCCTACAGAGCTGATCAATCCACGTTCTGTAGTTTCTGGAGCAACACCAGAAATGCGTGAAACTGAGCACTTCTTCTTTGATTTGCCCGCATTTCAGGAAATGTTACAGGCCTGGACCCGCTCAGGTGCATTGCAGGAGCAAGTGGCTAACAAAATGCAGGAATGGTTCGATACCGGCTTACAACAGTGGGATATCACCCGTGATGCACCTTACTTCGGTTTCGAAATTCCGGATGCTCCGGGAAAATACTTCTACGTCTGGCTGGATGCGCCAATTGGCTACATGGGTTCATTTAAAAACCTGTGCAACAAGCGTGATGATTTAAGTTTTGATGAATACTGGCGTGAAGGCTCTGATGCCGAGCTTTATCACTTTATTGGCAAAGATATTGTTTACTTCCATAGCCTGTTCTGGCCGGCAATGCTGGAAGGCAGCCAGTTCCGTAAGCCAAGCAATCTGTTTGTACATGGTTATGTCACGGTTAACGGCGCCAAGATGTCTAAATCGCGCGGTACCTTTATTCAGGCCAGCACCTATCTGAAGCACTTAGATCCAGATTGCTTACGTTATTACTATGCGGCGAAACTCTCTTCTCGTATCGATGATATCGATCTCAATCTGGAAGATTTCGTTCAGCGGGTTAATGCCGATATCGTTAATAAAGTGGTTAACCTGGCATCCCGTAATGCCGGATTTATCAATAAGCGTTTTGATGGCCAATTATCCACCAAACTGGCTGATTCAGAGTTGTACCAAACCTTTATCCAATCGGCAAAAACCATTGCTGAATACTATGACCAACGTGAATTCAACAAAGCGATTCGCGAAATTATGGCGCTGGCCGATATTGCTAACCGTTACGTTGATGAACAAGCACCTTGGGTAGTAGCGAAAGAAGAAGGCCGGGATGAAGATCTCCAGCTGATTTGCTCCATGGGTATCAATATGTTCCGCGTATTGATGACCTATCTGAAGCCGGTTCTACCATCGCTAACTGAACGTGCAGAAGCGTTCCTGAACAAAGAACTTCATTGGGATGAAATTGAGCAACCGCTGTTAGGCCATAAAGTTAACGGATTCAAAGCGCTATTTAACCGTATTGATAGTGATAAGGTTGATGCAATGGTTGAATCATCCAAAGCCGACCTACAGGCTATGCAGTCTGGTGCGCCAAAAGCAGCAGTCACAGGTCCGTTAGCCGATGAGCCGATTGCTGAAACCATTACATTTGATGATTTTGCTAAGGTTGATTTACGTATCGCGCTGATCAAGCAGGCTGAAGAAGTGGAAGGCTCAGACAAGTTATTGCGTCTGACACTGGATCTGGGCGGTGAAATTCGTCAGGTATTCTCTGGTATTAAGAGCGCTTATCCAGATCCGAAAGCCCTTGAAGGCCGTCTGACGGTGATGGTGGCTAATCTGGCTCCAAGAAAGATGCGTTTTGGCGTGTCAGAAGGCATGGTGATGGCAGCGGGCCCTGGCGGTAACGATATCTTCCTGTTAACGCCGGATAGCGGTGCTCAACCGGGAATGTCGGTTAAGTAACTTTTTTCAGTGTAAAAATAAGGGCTATGAAATTTCATAGCCCTTATTATTTCTACATTCGCTTTAGAGAGTATTTCGACCGTAAATACAAATTGCCCATTTCATTCTCTACCCGGTTGGAAGATCCGGAGTATTCGGTATTTGAACTCTCAGTTAAGCTGTAACATCAGAATGAATAATCTGCAGCGACAAAGTAGCGACGACCTTCTTCGTTATAACTGTAAATATCCCGATCCAACTCTTTATCTAACAGGTTTAATACTCCTGCTCGTAGTTTCAGGTTTTTAGTTGCCTGATATGCTCCCCCGGTGTTCCAGACCACATAACCACCCGGAGTAGATACCGCGGGTGTAATGGAACGTTGCTTGCCGGTATAGTTAGCTGAAGCATAGAAAGACCAGTCATCAGTTGGTTTCCAGTCCAGCGTGCCGTTTGCAGTATGGAATGGACGCTCTTTCAATGGCTTATTGCCACCATCACTTAAGTCACGAGCATCGTTATAGGTATAATTTAACCGTACTTTCCAGGCATCATTAATTGGAACGGCTACCTCGGTTTCAACCCCACGAACCCGCGCTTTATTCACGTTATAGTAAGCAAACATAGGTTTTCCCGTTGTTGGGTCAAAACCAATGAAGTTCGGATAATTGACAGCATCCCCCTTATTAGCAGTACGTGTTATGTTAATCATATCTTCAATATTATTTTCAAATACCGTAATGCTGCCGCTTACACCATCCAGAATACCTTCATCACCAGCGTAATACACACCAAGCTCATAGTTCTCACTGGTTTCCGGTTTCAGGTCTGGCGTTCCCGAAATAATACATGACCCTCTACAAGAATTAGACTGCCAGTCCGGACTTAGCTGTAACAGTGAAGGCGCTTTGAAGGCTTTTGCCCAACCACCCTTTAAGGTTACGGTATTAGTTGCGTTATATACCAGATAGGCTCTTGGGCTCCAGTGGTCACCATAATCTTCATGGTCATCGACTCGGGTACCTGCGGTTAGTGCCAGATTATCAAAAATACGCCATTCATCTTCCAGGAACAATGCATGCTGCTTGGTAGAGGTGGAACCACTTCCCTGCAGGTTTACCGGATCCTTTAACTCATCACGACGTAATTCACCACCAAAGGTCATAGTTTGATTAATAACGTCAATTGGCAGAATAAATTTGCCATCCAGCGAGTTGCTTTCCGATGTCAGTTTCTGTGTAGTGTAGTTATCAATTTTTTCGCCATAAAAACGTACTTCTGAGTTGGCAAATCCCCATCGACCATTGTGCGAAAGTCCATAGTTTTGACGTTCAAGACGAGTCTTATCCAGCGAGTCTGACTCTCTGTCCTGACGGTCAAAACCGTAGTTCATCAGAAACTCATGGTCATCGTTTGGTGTGACAGAGAATTCAATATTACCATCACGACTGTTGTAGCCTTCAATAGCCCCGGTTGTTCCGGTGGCACTGGTTGCCGACTTATTTGGCTTATCCTTATCCCGGTGAGCAAAATTACCATAGGTCTTCACCGATAGCTGATCGTCAATCAAAGGCCCACTGGCATAAAGACTGGTATTAAAACTGTCACGTTTATCCCGGTTTTCCTGAATGGTGCTATCGACACTAACCGAACCGGTCCAGCTCTTTTTCACCTTCTTGGTAATGATATTAACTACTCCCCCCAGAGCATCAGAACCATACAGAGAAGACATCGGTCCTCGCACCACTTCAATACGCTCAATCGCATTAACCGGGACCCAGCTCAAGTCATAATCGTTATGGCGAAACACCGCATTGCGGGAGTTGACGCGTTTACCGTCAACCAGAATTAGCGTATAGCCGCTGTCCAGCCCACGAATACTGACGCCTTTACGGTTATCTCCTTCATTAGTTAACTGAATGCCCGGTACTTCCTGCAAAATATCTTTCAGGTTTTGAACCGGTTTCTTTTGTAAATCCTCGCCAGTAATAACACTAATACTGGCTGGTGCATCTTTGATGTTCTGCTCCACTGCTGAAGCCGTTACTACCATGGTGTCACCCACCGCAGCCAACGCTGAAGTACTGGTAAATATAATTGGTACGAATATCCCTGCCCGAATAATTGGATTAAGCACTAACCTGGTCATCTAAGTCCCCTGCCATTGGTTATGAAAATAATTTTTTATAATGATTATTATTTACAGTTAGAATTAAATGCTCACTATTCCAGAAAAACCCTATCACTATCATATCCATCAAAATCCTATGGCTATTTATATCCATTTATTTCAAAAATACGATGTGATTAATGGGGGTAACACATTAAAACAAATGATAATCATTATCAATAAAATGATACAAAAAAATACATTTAAATTAACATTATTAATACTAAGGGATTAGAGAGACTGGCGAAGATCCAAGAGATTATGCTGTAAAAAAGCCGTGATAATTATCACGGCTTTTAATATTTAACGCGTTGCTTTATCAGAATGAAGCAGTTATAGAAGCTTAGTAAGTTCTTCCCGGAACATAATAGTTGTTACCGGATGAGGCACTTCCTGATGGTTCAGAAGAGACGGGATCTTTATCAAACAGGTTATCGATACCAGCATTAAATCGGAAATTCTTGGTAATCTTATATTGGCCTGACAGACCATAAAGCGTATAAGAGTTTCTGATACGCGCCGTTGCAGTACTACCACGAGACTCCTGATCGGCTT
Organism: Limnobaculum xujianqingii; assembly: GCF_013394855.1. Lineage (NCBI taxonomy): Bacteria > Pseudomonadati > Pseudomonadota > Gammaproteobacteria > Enterobacterales > Budviciaceae > Limnobaculum > Limnobaculum xujianqingii. Next base: position 1,263,215 of record NZ_JABMLK010000001.1, read on the forward strand.
TATTGTTTAAGCCTAACATTTTTCCGTAATAATGAGCGCTGAATGAGAAATCAAGATCTTGCGTTACGCTCCAGTCCAACGATGAATAGCTGGTAAATTTAGGGGTAGTGACCAGCATTACACCCTGATCGTCCTCAGCCTTAATCATACGAGTATAGTTATTACGTAAGGTTAGCTTTTGCAGGAACTGACCTTTTGGTTCGCTGATTAGAGGTATATTCAAATTACCTTCAATACCCTGAGTTCTGGCAGAATCCAGGTTCACTCGCTCTAACCAGTAACGGCCCGATCTATCCCCAGTGATATAACCAATGGGTGCTGTCGCCAGTTTGTTTTTAAAGCGACTATCGAAGAAGGTAATGCCTGCATCCCATCCTTCATAATTGAATAATGCCCCTACTTCCCAGTTTTCGGAAGTTTCAGGCTTCAGGTTACCATTACTGACAATATAGCAACCACCACCGGTATAGTCTGCATAGCCGTTACAACCAGCACCTTTTGATTCTTCAACAAAGCCCGGGCTGGCCTGGCGTATAGTTGGTGCTTTGAAGCCTTCTGAATATCCACCTTTCAGTGTTAAATAATCATTAGCCTGATAAACCAGATAGGCTCTTGGTGTGGTTTGATCGCCATATTCGGTATCATCATAACGAACCCCCAGCGTTAACGTCAGATCGTCTAATAAGCCAATCTGATCCTCAACGAATACCCCTTTACTGGTTGCCTCACCGGTATGTTTACCATAAGAAGCGGCAGCATACTTATTGGTACCCATCGATCTTGGGTTGTTGAGTTCCTCTTTCATCCATTGACCACCAATGGTGACGTTATGTGGTAACCAGAGCTCGAAAGGTAGATTGATATCCCCTTCAATAATCTTATCTTTACCTTGGATTTTGGTATCTTCAGTCCCTACCAGTGTTCCCCCTGAAATCACCGGCACATCGCTGGCTGAGTTTTTATATTTATTCTCATAAGCGGTTAATCTGACGCTACCAAAATCAAATAGTCCACGATAAGCAGCGGAATAGTTTTCACGTTCCAGCTTGGAAATACCACGCAGCCCAACTTCATCACCATCAAGGGTTTCACCAGGAATACCCTCTTCTGTTCCCTGTAATGTACCAATGCTTACCTGATGGTTATCAGTAATATCCCAGCTTAAGTCTGCGCCATAGTTATAACGTTTCTTACCTTCCTGACCGCTCCCCCAACGTAACGCACTGGTATCGGTTTTATCCGCATCGCGTTTATTCCATGAACCATTCATACGTAATGTAAAACCATTACCTAATGGACCACCAACGCTGCCAGTATAAGTAGTAGTCTCTCCACTTTTAGAATCTTCTGGCTGACGAGTTCCGATAGTTAAAGCCCCATTCCACTCTTTATTGTTCTTTTTAGTGATAATGTTAACCACCCCACCCATGGCATCAGAACCATACAGTGTAGACATTGGACCACGAACAATTTCAATACGTTCGATAGACTCAACCGGGATCCAGTTAATGTCATCGAAGTAGTTTTGTTGGGTTGTTTTTAAGCCGTTACTGGAGCCAATACGTTTTCCATCTACCAGTAACAATGTATAGGAAGCAGGCATACCGCGCAGTTGAATACCTGAACTAACGTCAGTGCCAATAGCTTTACTTACCCCTGCAACACGTTCAAGGATATCAGCAAGATCGGTTGATGCTGTGCCCATCTCTTTTTCTAACTGTTCAGAAGTCACAACAGAAATACTGGCTGGTGCATCCTTAAAGCGTTGTTCAACACCAGAGGCCGTCACTACCATAACATTACCACTATCATTTTCTTCAGCTACTGCCTGTGTAGCAGCCAACCCTAATAGCGGAAGACAAAACCCGGCATATTTTATTGGATTAAATTTAAATATGTTTGTGTTCATCCCTTCATCCATAAATGTAAAAGCAAATAAAAAAGAACGCTAATGATAATTAATACCATTAGCGTTCCGAAGGGATTAAGCTCTTTTTTGCGATCGCTATCTAACTTTTAACAAAAATATAAACAACTAACGCTTTCAATATATTGGATGTTCAACTAATCCATCAATTAATACCTGTGGACGCCCCTGAGAACAACGCTCAATACGACCACGAACACCATAGACTTGAGCCAGACTTTCAGGCGTGATCACTTCATCAGGTTTACCATCGGCAATAAGATTGCCATTTTGCAGCATTAAGACATGATCAGCATGGTGCAAAGCGATATTAATATCATGAACCACCACCACCGTGATGATATTACGTTTAACCGTCTCTTTGCGTACCAAATCCATAACATGAAATTGATAATTAAGATCCAGGGCGCTTAATGGCTCATCAAGCAGCAATAGCGAAGGTTGACGTATCAGAGATTGGGCCAAACCAACCAGCTGCTTCTGACCACCTGAAAGTTGATCCAGATAGCTCAATGCCAGATGAGAAATACCCAGTTGTTGCAATAATGCCATCACCTCTTCTTCGCCTTTTTCTGTATGACTACCACCGGAAGCTCTTTGAGCAACCACAATGGATTCCAACACATGCAGATGCACACCGGCAGGCAATGATTGAGGCAGATAAACTACGCTTTTGGCACGTTGAGAAAAAGGCTGCTTCATTAAATCCTGACCATCCAGCAGTAACTCACCGGTAGCATGATTCAAGCCAGCAAAAGAACGCAATAAGGTCGATTTTCCGCTGCCGTTAGGCCCTAACAGAACAGTGATTTCCCCTCTCGATAGCCCTGGAATCGAGAGATCGGTGATGATTTTTTTTCTCGGGTAACCCGCATTAAAGTGGTTCGCTTGTAAACCAGTCATCATACCTGCCCTCTGTGGCGCAAAATGATGCTCAGGAAGAACGGAACACCAACTAATGAAGTCACAATACCAACCGGAATAATCACGCCAGGAATCAGATTTTTAGAAGCTACAGAAGCCATCGACAATACCAGTGCACCAATTAAAGCACTGGCTGGTAAATAAAAACGATGATCTTCACCAAAAATTAGGCGGGCAATATGCGGAGCTACCAAACCGATAAATCCAATCGGCCCAACAAACGCCACTGCCAAAGCAGATAACATACTGATACGCAATAATGTCGTCAGTCGTAAACGACGAACATCAATACCAAAGCTAATTGCCCGGTCTTCACCCAATCTTAACGCCGTCAGTTTCCAGGCATTCATCATTGACCATGGGAATAGAACCAGGAATACCGCTAACAGAATGCCTAATTTGATCCAGGTTGCTCGCGCCAGGCTACCCATCGTCCAGAAAACCAGCCCCTGAAGCGTATCTTCAGAAGCGATAAACTGCATCATGGAAACCAATGCATTAAAGGTAAACACTAAAGCGATACCAAACAGCACTACGCCAGAAGTGGCAACCCTTGTCCAACGGGTTACCGCATCCAGCATAAATGCTGCCAGTAAGGCAAAAATGAACGCATTGGCAGAAATAAACCATTGAGGATCAATACCAGGGATACCAATTCCTAATACGATAGCCAGTGCAGCACCAAAGGCAGCCGCAGAAGAAACCCCTAAAGTAAAGGGACTGGCTAATGGGTTATTCAGGATGGTTTGCATTTCTGCCCCAGCCAGACCCAAAGCCATTCCGACCACTATTGCCATCAGGGCATAAGGCAGACGAATATCCCAAACGATGACCTGAGTTCCGGCATCAACCGTTTCAGAATGCCACAATGTTTGCCACAATTCTGCAATCGTGAGGCCCGAAGGCCCCATGATAAAATCAAGCACAAGTGATCCAATAATCGCCAGTAAAACAATGGCTAAAATCATCAGGCGCTTACGCAAAATGCGATGGTAACGACCCATTACACCCACTTCAGCCGGGGTATTAGCTTTTACTGCCGAACTGCTACTTATGCTCATTCAATGACAACCATTGCTGCTTTATAGATTATTTATTATTTTCACCTACAGCACCTACCCAGTAGGTACCTGTTGGCTCAATTGCCAGGAAGTCTTTATACAATGTCTTCATGGTCTCATTAGTATTAATATCTTTAAATTTCTCAGGATAGAACCACTTACCGAACTCCTGAATAGCCAATACATTATATGGTGAGTTATAGAAACTGTGCCAGATAGCGTAGGTTCTACCTTCTTTTACTGCAGGTAAGGTGTCAATACCCTTACGTTTTAATGCACTGTCCAGACTTGCGCGCGCTACATCATAGGAAACATCAGCACCCAGTTTAACTCCCGGTCCCTTGGCGTCAGCACCACGAGCACCGCTGGCAATATAAACATCCGGATTAGTCGCAATGATTTTTTCCAGATTAACGGTACCTAACGCACCCGGTAATAAATTTTTAGCGATATTAGCGCCACCGGCTAAATCAATAAAGTCGCCCATATTACCGTTTCCTGCCGTACCACAACAATCTTCTGCGGTAGCCGCTTTCAACTCAATAAAGACTTTTGGCTTTTGGTCTTCAGGAATATCTTTGGTGACATTGGTAATTTTCGCCACGTTATCCTGATAGAACTTAATATAGCGTTCCGCCTGCTCTTCCCGTTGCAATGCTTTGCCCAAAATACGCATGCTTGGCACCGTGTTTTTCAGCGGCGCAGTACGGAAATCAATGAATACAACGGGTACACCGGCTTTTTCCAACTGAGTAACCAGCTCACTACTGCGACCCGGACCATGACCAGATAAACCAAAGATAGCGACATCAGGCTTAAGTGTCAGAACCTTCTCCGGGCTGATACTTTCAGCGGTGGTGTTACCAATTAAAGGGATTTTATCAATCTCAGGGAATTTTGCTTTATAAGCAGCATAAGTATGAGGATCAAGCTTGCGGAAATCACCCTGCCAGCCAGCGATACGATCCAGTGGCTTATCACCTTCTAATAGTGCAACAGCATAAATTAAGCGGCCTTCACCCAGTAAAATACGATCGACCTTCTTGGGGAGCTCAACCTTACGGTCTGCTATATCGGTAATAGTTTCAGCCCATGCACCCGCACTCAATAACAGCGAACTTCCTAGTAATAAGGACACGCTAAAGCGTTTTGCCAGAGAATGATTAAGTTGCTTCATAGATGATGCCTCTTCCCTACAGATTCAAAGATGCAAACAATAATGCAAAAGAGAATGATTATCAATAATAAAAGCCATGGGGATGCCAAAAGGGAGAGATAAGTCATACATGATAGAGGCTTGGAGAATAATCTGGAGAAATTTATCGAAAGGTATCAAACTGAAATAACAAAGCCGGAAAACTTATATTATCAATTAGATGACAATACAGATTTTCCGGCCTTATCTGAAACGATCTTAGTATTCAGTAAAAACTAAATTTTTTCTTGTTGGTGAATACATTGAAATGTACTGCTGAGCCAGGCTCTTGGAAGAAGCCAGCTTACCGGCTTTACTCAGAGTTGGAGTCAGTTTTTCCATTACCATCTTCGCGGTACCGGCAATATCACTGTCACCATATTTAGCTACCGTCGCATACCAGGCGTACGCTTGCTGATCGTCTTTTGCAACGCCCTGACCTAAGTAATAAGAACCAGCCAGATTAAATTGAGCCTCAGTAACACCCTGATTAGCTGCTTTGGTATACCAGTAAACAGCTTGTTCCGGATCTTGTGGAACACCTTCACCGTGGGTATAAGCGGCACCCAGGTTATTCTGAGAGTTAGCAATACCTTGTTTGGCAGCCAGACTATCCCAATAAATGGATTGTTCGAGGTTAAACTCTACACCCTTACCATTTAAATAGGCGGAAGCGACTTCTCCCTGAGCACGAGCATTACCCTGCTCAGCTGCCTTTTTATACCAAATAAAGGCTTCATCGTAGTTAGGCATCATATCTATGCCATTTGCATACATATCCGCCAGTTGAAGCTGAGAATCAACATTACCACTGATTGCTGAAGACTTAATCCAACCCAGACCCTGTGCTTTTTCACCTGATGCGATAAGAATGTCACCCATCCGACGTTGAGCCATCTGATCGCCTGCATTTCCCTGCTTTTGAATCTGAGAAAGATATTGCTGCAGACCACCTAACATATTCTGTTGCGAAGGATCAATTGGCTGGCCGAATGCAGAAGATGCATCATCGTTTTGTTTTTTGTCGACGCAACCGGACACCATTAGTGTTAAAACGCTTAGAATCAATGCACAGTGATAACGTTTAATTAACATAGCTATTATTTCCTGTCTGCTTGCTCTAACAATAATGAGTAGATTTGGCCATCAATATGCTGACAGGTTCTGGCAAGTTTCGCCTGGTAAACGCTATCCATGACATTTACTGTATCTGGTCCTAATGTTGAACGCATAGCAAGATACTTGGTTGCCGTTTCCATGTTCGAGTCCATCATCATCTTGCTTTGATTATAGCTGTTAAAATCAAGCTTCTTTAATGTCTCCAAACGAACAAGGCATCCCTGAAAACGCTGGTTATACGACTGTTCGTTACTATTAGCCTGTTGGGTGTTCTTTTTTTCGAACTTCGCACAACCGTTGATGCTAATAAGGACCAGCCCTACTGCGGCCAACATCAATGTTCTTTTCATCAATCTGTTACCTTAAAAAATTGATTGCAGTTTTATAAATTATAGATGTATCGCATGATACAAACCAAGGTCGATCGCATATAACGCAAGCAATAAAAAATGAGTATCGCTAAACAACTTCAGATCGTTCTGGTTACATTAAATATACAAAACGAAAAGCAGCACAACCTCGCCAAAGCGAAACCTATCCAATCTTAGCACAGTTTAATATAACACCGTGAAAAGAGATATGAATATAGTATTCATCAAATAAGTTGATCACACTTTTGGAATTTTATTCCCAAAAGTAATAATACAACCTAATGACTATCTCTACTAAAAAGCGGCGTATAATACGCCGCTCTTAAATACAATGGTTAATATTTACTCTTCCCGAATTTCTGTTTTGGGAAAATCCATCTCTTTATAGCGGACAAATTTCGTTCTTTTAATTATTTTATATCCAAACCAAATTGCCAAAAACAGCGGAATACCTATATAGGTAGCGGCAACACCCGCCCAGTCAATATTGTCTTCCAGGAAAGCTTGGTAATTCTGCCCTAAAGTTATAATCAAACACAATACAAAAGCAAAAATTGGTCCTAATGGGAAGAAACCTGAGCGATATGGCAATGCATCCAATGAATGTCCTTGCGCAATATAACCGCGACGGAAGCGATAATGACTGATAGCAATACCTAACCAGGCAATAAAACCTGTCATTCCCGAAGTATTCAACAGCCATAAATAAACCTGCTGATTACCAAACATTGAGGTCAGGAAACAAAGTCCTGCCACAACCGTGGTGGCTATTAATGCATTACGCGGTACGCCACCAGAGGACAACTTAGCAAAAATCCTTGGTGCTTTACCTTCCGCAGCCAAAGCATACAGCATGCGAGTAGAAGCATACATACCCGAGTTACCAGCAGAAAGCACAGAAGTCAGAATAACCGCATTCATTACTGCCGCAGCAGATAACAGTCCTGCATGTTGGAATACCAGTGTAAACGGACTCACGCTAATATCCGTTTCATCATTGCGCAACAGGCTTGGGTCAGTATAAGGAATTAATACGCTGACAATCAGAATCGCGAAAATATAAAATAACAGAATACGCCAAAATACCTGACGCACAGCACGTGGAATATTACGCGCTGGATCGGCAGATTCACCCGCGGCAATACCAATCAGTTCGGTTCCCTGGAAAGAGAAGCCAACGATCATTGCCACACCAATCATCGCCGAGAAGCCACCAGCAAACGGTGCATCACCAATAGTCCAGTTATGCCAGCCTGAAGTTGGTCCACCTTTCATGATGCCAAAAATCATCAGCAAACCAAGACCAATAAAGATAACTACTGTCACCACTTTAATCAGAGCAAACCAGAACTCTGCTTCACCAAATCCTTTCACTGAAATGTAATTCAGTAAGAACATCAAGCTCAGAAACAGTGCACTCCAGATCCAACTTGGTAGCCCAAATGGCGTCTCAGGGAACCAATATTGCATCACTAATTGAGCAGCAACCAGGTCAACTGCAACAGTTACCGCCCAGTTATACCAATAGTTCCAACCCAGAGCGAAGCCAAAACCCGGCTCAACATATTTAGCACCATAAGTAGAGAATGAACCAGAAACCGGCATATAAGAGGCCAGTTCACCGAGACTGGTCATTAAGAAATAAACCATCAGGCCAATCAGCGCATAGGAAAGTAGTGCACCACCAGGACCTGCCTGAGCAATAGTCGCACCGGATGCCACAAACAAACCGGTACCGATCGAACCACCGACAGCAATCATTGTTAAATGACGCGCTTTCAGTACCCGACGCAATCCCGGCACGCTTTTTTCCTTTGAATCTTTTGTATCGACCAGAGCCATTCTTAACCTATTTATTTACTTGTCTGTTACTAAAAAGAGCGCGATTGTAGCAAAGGATAGATCGCGGGATAACATCAAACCTCTCAATATAAGATTCGTTCATAATTCTGAAGATCTTATTAGCAAAACCCTATAATGTACTTTTGATGTTTTTTTAATCAGATTGTTGAATCTCTGCCAGTATATGCGGCGCAACCCGGCAATAAGATAAGAAACGTAATAAGCTGGCAGAAATATGTTTCTGCCGGTGATAAATCAGATATAACCTGCGTTCAAGAGGAGCAAAAGGAATTTTCAATTCCACCAGAGTGCCGCTCTCCAACTGTTCTGCCACTACTCTACGTGACAGGCAACTGATGCCAATACCATGGCGAACCGCATGTTTAATCGCTTCAGAATTACCCAATTCCAAAATAGGTCGGGCCCCTGGTAAGTGTGACATCAGGTTATGTTCCAGCACATCCCGCGTACCTGAACCAGCCTCACGCAGTATCCACGGCGCTTTAATCAGGTCATCTACCGTCACGTTTTTTTGGGTTAATTCATGTCCTGCCGCGGCAAATACCACCAGCTCATCACTCATCCATGGGCGAGATATCAGTTCAGGGCTATGACACTGCCCTTCTATTAATCCCAAATCCGCACGAAAATCAGAGACCAGTTGAATAACTTCCCGACTATTCGCAACAATTAACTCCAGCGGTGTGGACTGAAAATCCTGACGATAAGTAGCAATCATCTCTGGCAGCATATAGTTGCCAATGGTGGTACTGGCTGCAATTCGCAGCGCGCCATCCTGCTGTTGAAAAAGCCGCTCAACCTCCATCGCTCTTTCCAGTAAAGAGAGCGCTTTAGGATAGAGCAATCGACCATTTTCATTTACCACCAGTCGCTTACCTACACGATCAAATAACGCGGCATCCAGCTGTTTTTCTAAATCAGCCAGCGCAGCACTCACCGCAGACTGTGACAATGCTAAAACGGAGGAAGCTTGTGTAGTTGAGCCACTTTTTACCACTTCGACAAATATCTCAAGCTGACGCAATGTGATGTGCATTGCTACTCCTTACCACTTATTTCGATTAGTTATAAATATATAATCAATTTCTCTTTTATAGCCAATTACTTTATTTTTGTAAGCCTATTCACTACCAGTCGGGTCGTCATATATGCAACAGAGTCATTTAGCTACGGTAAAACCATCATTGTTTAAATCAGCAACCCCATTGTTGCCAGGTTTATTACTGACCGGTGCCATCACTTTACTCTCTATATATGCAGCAAACCAACCCGCAGTAGCCCAATTGGGACTGAGTGCTTTAACGCTAGCTATTGTAATTGGTATGGTATTAGGTAACCTGGTCTATCCGGCAATCTCTTCTGTTTGTGACGCCGGTGTGCATCTGGCAAAACAAAAATTATTGCGACTGGGTATCATTTTATATGGCTTTCGTCTGACCTTTCAGCAAATCGCTGATGTCGGCACCAGTGGTATTATTATTGATGCCCTCACACTAATTTCCACTTTCTTTCTGGCCTGTTGGGCGGGGAAACATCTTTTTGGTCTGGACAAACAAACCACCCTGCTAATTGGTGCTGGTAGTAGTATTTGTGGTGCCGCAGCTATTATGGCGGCAGACCCTGTTGTTAAATCAGAATCCAGTAAAGTCGCTGTTGCAGTAGCTACAGTAGTGATCTTTGGCACGATCGCTATGTTTCTTTACCCATGGCTGTACCAGTTAGAAATGAAATTTCACCTGTTGGGATTTTCTGATAACGACTTTGGTATCTATATTGGTTCTACGGTTCATGAAGTGGCTCAGGTTGTGGCTGCCGGCCGTGCTATATCTGACGATGCGGGCAACAGCGCAGTCATTGTCAAAATGATCCGCGTTATGATGCTGGCTCCTTTCTTATTATTACTCTCTGGCTATCTTAATCGCAGTGAGAAAAACGACTCATCACAGGGTTCACAAAAAAGCGCTATTGTCATTCCCTGGTTTGCCGTGTTGTTTATTGTGGTTGCCGGATTTAACTCTCTGGATTTGCTTCCTCATGTCGCAGTAAAAACGCTCATCGATCTGGATACTATTTTGCTTTCGATGGCAATGGCAGCACTGGGGCTTACCACTCACATCAGCGCTATTCGTCAGGCAGGAATCAAACCGTTATTACTTGCCACGCTGCTATTTGTCTGGCTGATTGCGGGGGGAGCTCTGATTAATCTTGCTGTTCACCAGTTTGGTCTTTAGTAGATTGTCCGTTTACTATTAACGTTAATTATTTGTTAATAGATGTTGCCACCCAAAGTGTGAGATAATGTTGGCTGGCAATACAGGAGAATATATATGAAGTTTGTTGGCGCACATGTTAGTGCATCTGGTGGATTAGATCAGGCAGTTATCCGGGCCCATGAGCTTGAAGCAACAGCTTTCGCGCTGTTTACCAAAAACCAGCGCCAGTGGCGAGCAGCTCCACTAACCGAAGAGGTGATATCTGATTTTCGCCGTGCCTGCGAACAGTATCATTACAGCTCAGCTCAAATTTTACCTCATGACAGTTATCTGATTAACCTCGGTCACCCGGTAGAAGAAGCCTTGCAGAAATCCCGGGATGCTTTCATTGACGAAATGGAACGCTGCCAACAATTAGGGCTAACACTGCTGAACTTTCACCCCGGCAGCCACCTGATGCAAATCGACGAAGATGAGTGCCTTAAACGCATTGCTGAATCTATTAATATCGCGTTAGACAGAACCCAAAACGTTGTTGCCGTGATAGAAAACACCGCAGGTCAGGGAAGTAACTTAGGCTTTAAGTTTGAACATCTGGCCGCCATTATTAATGATGTTGAAGATAAAACTCGGGTTGGTGTCTGTATTGATACGTGCCATGCCTTTGCGGCAGGTTACGACCTGCGTACTGAAGAAGATTGTGAGAAGACCTTTACTCGCTTCAGCGATATCGTTGGATTTAATTATCTACGCGGTATGCACTTAAATGATGCTAAAAGCGAGTTCGGTAGCCGGGTTGACCGCCATAACAGCCTGGGTGAAGGTAATATTGGCAAAACCGTTTTCAGCTATATTATGCGCGACGAACGTTTTGACAATATTCCACTGATTCTGGAAACCATCAATCCGGATATCTGGAAAGATGAAATAGCCTGGTTAAAGAGCCAGCAGAAAGTAGCTGAGGCTGTTTGAACTAAGTACTCATCAAATTAGTAACAAAGTCTACCCGTTTAGCTTTAGATCTTAAAATAGCTCACTGGAGGGAGAGACCGCCGTTGGGGTCGTAGCAGCTTTAGCTGCCAGAGCGCCCCTAGGCGGGCTAGGCCCGACACACTCTGTAGCTGAGTACAAATGGTCTTCCGGTCGAGCACAAAGTCAATATAAGCTTCTCTGATTTTACGACCGGAATATGCATAAATGCCGATTCACCAAATTTGCCAACAGTTCGATATAACTTATTTAATCGGTATCATCAATTAAACGGTTTCAACTCAACCTGCGACATCATCGATGCCAGTTGCATTCTATCTTTAATACCTACATTACTCTGGCTCACCGCCAGCACTGCGACCGCCGTCGCTAACCGCAAAGTATGTTCGCTGGATTCACGCATCAACAGGCCATAAATCAAACCACCAACCATGGAATCGCCTGCACCTACTGTGCTCACCACCTCACAAACTGGTGGTTTTGCCAGCCAGGCACCAGAAGCATTAACCCACAATGCCCCTTCCACACCCAAAGATATCACCACGTGAGCGATACCATCTTCACGCAATGCATGGGCTGCTTCTACCACATCTTCTAATGTTGGCAGTGGACGCCCCATCCAGATTTCCAGCTCACGGCGGTTAGGTTTAACTAACCACGGAGATGCTTTCAGTCCGGCAGCAAAAGCCTCCCGACTACTGTCAAAAATAATACATGGGCAGACGCTGCGTAATTGGCGCATCCAGTCACTAAATGATTCAGGATCGACACCTGCGGGTAAACTACCGCTCACCGCAACCATATCGAATTGTCCCAGCCATGATAGGGAATCAGCCATAAAACGCTGCCAGTCATTCTGGCAAACTTCAAAACCAGAAAAATTGAAATCAGTGACTTCATTGCTGGCTTCGGTCAGTTTAACGTTAATACGAGTACGGCCCGGAACCACCTGAAAGCGGTTAGCAATACCGAGCTCACTGAACAGTTGCTGAAAACCATCCTGATTCTCTTTGCCAAGAAATCCACCAACGGTGACATCAATACCCAGATCTTTCAGTACTTTTGCTACGTTAATGCCTTTACCGGCTGCATGTAACCCTGCCGTCCTGACCCGGTTAACTTCACCCAAAACGATATCTGGGCAATAGCCAACTAAGTCATAAGCCGGGTTCAAGGTTATGGTTGCTACGCGTCTGTTCATCTATTTCTTCTTTTTTTGCTTCTGTTACGCTTTTCAACACCGTCAGAAAAGCAAAAAACGCAGATGCGTTTCCCTGTTTCCGGCTGGTGGATCGTTTCAGGTGATTCTAGCGCTATTTTTGCTCAATTGCTCTATTATTCCCCGAATATTTGAGACTCTTGATGCAAAATGCTTCAGATAACAACTAGGGAGAGGTGAGAATTTCCAACTGTTGTAAATAACGTAGCGCCTCATTTCGATTAGAAAAACACATATCTTCACGGGGCTTTAGTTGTGCGCATACTTTGGGGCGATCGGGGTGGTGAAAAATTTTGCAGAGAAAAGATTCATCAAGATGAATACAGGGAACATCCGCCGGTTTGCCGTCTGGCATGCCGGGAATAGGACTGGATATTGATAATCCGATACAGCATGCTCCGCAACCCTTGCGACATTCCATCTTAACGATCCGCGATCAACGATTCTGGTGCCTGACCATAGCAGTACGCTGTAACGATAACCAGCTATTTACCACGGCATCGACAAAAATAGTTCTTTTCCCAATAACTGCCCTTCACCTGCACCTCTGACTTATGAAGAAATAGTTGTTTACAAAAGCATACAAGTACGTATCATTCGACTAGTACGGAAATATAACCCAATCAGGAAAGCATATACATGTCCCAAACAACGCCAATTAAACGCCCTTCTGTATTCGGTGGCGCGATGATTATTGCCGGAACCGCTGTCGGTGCCGGTATGTTCTCTATACCTATCGTCACTTCTGGCGTTTGGTTCAGTGGTTCAACCCTGATGCTGGTTTATACCTGGTTTTGTATGTTTATGTCCGGACTGATGCTACTGGAAGCTAACCTCAACTATCCGGTTGGTTCCAGTTTTCATACTATGGTAAAAGGCCTGTTAGGTAATATCTGGAATAGCATTAATGGCCTGTCAGTTGCATTTGTTCTTTATATTCTGACCTATGCCTACATCTCTGCCGGTGGTTCCATAATCAGCCATACATTAACTTCTGTATTTAGCATCAACCAGACCATGGCCGGATTACTGTTTGCTATTCTGGTAGCCTTTATTGTTTGGTTATCCACCAAAGCCGTTGACCGCATCAATACTATTTTGATTGGTGGCATGGTGATCACCTTCGTTTTCTCTGTCAGTGATATGTTTGCTCAGGTTCAACCAGAAATTCTGTTTAACCGCAATGAGAGTAATGCCGAATATCTGCCTTATGCATTAGCTGCATTCCCTTATTTGCTGGCATCATTTGGTTATCATGGCAACATTCCAGGGCTGGCCAAATACTACCATCAGGATGCAAAATCCGTAGTGCGCAGCCTGTTGATTGGTACTCTTATTGCATTGGTTATCTATCTGTTATGGCAGTACGTTATTCAGGGCAATATCCCTCGCGCAGGCTTTAAACAGGTCATTGCTGAAGGCGGAAACATTGGTAACCTGTTAGCCCAGCTTGATAATGGTGTTGTTACCCCATTAGTGAAACAGCTATTAAATGCCTTCTCTTATATGGCACTAGCCAGCTCATTCCTTGGTGTTTCCCTTGGCTTGCTGGATTACATTGCTGACTTCTTTAAATTTGAAGATACTCCAGTCGGTCGCACTAAATCCGCTCTGGTGACATTTGTACCACCAACGGTAGCTGCTCTGTTATTCCCTGATGGCTTCCTGTACGCCATCGGTTTTGCCGGCCTGGCGGCCACCATTTGGGCGGTTATCGTACCGGCTATGTTGGCACACGCCAGCCGCAAAAAATTCCCTCAGGCGACTTACCATGCCCCTGGTGGCAGTTTCATGATTTATTTCGTTATTTTGTTTGGCCTGATAAACATTGTGGCTCACGTAGCCTCAACCCTAAACCTGCTTCCGGTTTACAAATAACCTCCTGCTGGCATCAGAAACAACAGTGCCGTTTCTGATGCCTTTTCTTCCCTCACGATTTTTTTTCTCTTACGATGAATTCTGCTTGCCTGTTTTACCCGTCACGAGTAATTTGTCGCCAGTCATTTAATCAGTGAGAACAGGTCATTTTTATGCCAAAAGCTAATGAGATAAAACGCGGTATGGCTGTTAACCACAACGGTAAAATGTTGCTGGTACGTGATATTGAAGTACAGAGTCCAAGTGCACGTGGTGCCAGTACCCTGTATAAAATGCGCTTTTCCGATATTGTTACCGGATTGAAAGTTGAAGAGCGTTTTAAAGGCGATGATATTATTGAAGAAATCAACCTGAGCCGTCGTCAGGTTACCTTTTCTTATATTGATGGTGACGAATATGTCTTTATGGATAATGAAGACTATACGCCTTATATCTTCAAGCAAGAGCAGATTGAAGAAGAGCTTCTGTTTATCCCGGAAGGTGGTATGCCTGGCATTCAGGTATTAACCGTTGAAGGACGTGTAATTGCCCTGGAATTACCACAAACCGTTGATATGGAAATTATTGAAACGGCTCCGGGTATCAAAGGTGCATCAGCCAGTGCGCGTAACAAACCTGCCACCATGAGTACCGGATTAGTGATTCAGGTACCAGAATATCTGGACTCTGGAGAAAAAATTCGCATCCATATTCCTGAGCGTCGTTATATGGGCCGGGCAGACTAACAGAGCAACAATAACGCCATCACCTTTCAGTGATGGCGTTATTCAATTCAAATCCATAAGATAAATCTTGAGTAACTGGCTAATATTATTAGTTATACTCAATTTCCGTTACGGCTAATCCTTTCGGCTTATCAATCCAGCGAAAACTCATTTTATTGTTACCATTAGCCGGCATCAACATAGCACTTTGCCCGATATTGCCAATTGGTAAATGACTTTTCACTATCCGATTATCGCGATTGCAGCTTTGAACAACCTCAGTTCGGTTGTTAGAAAGCTGGCATCCTTCTTCTACTATTGCACCTGTAAAAATAATGCGACCACCGTCACTTGCAGATGCCATTGATAACGACGCTGTCCATGCAATCAATAACCAACCTGCTTTTGCTAAAAACCAGTGTTGATATTTCATACACAATATCTCCAGTCTCATGTTTATTTATCATGAACCTTTAGCCGTTATCTCCCCACCGTATATTATTCATATCCATTCGATACCAAAGAGCCCTGCTTATATCGACGATTAGCGATGTGTTATGCTTTACAACGCCCGAACGGATAACAAGCAATTGAACATTTACGCTAATGCAAATGTTCTCCTATAACATATAGCTCCATTTGCTAATCCCTGCCTGCAATGTGTTAATAATCTCTCGATTATTTCATACACATTACTTATCATTCTTATCTATTCAATTTAGGGTATTTTCTCTGTGACAAACGTTAACCTGATTACTGGCTTTCTCGGCAGCGGCAAAACCACCACCATTCAACATTTACTCCGGCAAAAACCGGAAAATGAAAACTGGGCCATTCTGGTTAATGAATTTGGTGAAATTGGCATTGATGGAGCACTACTTGCTAATCGGGGTGCCACGCTAAAAGAGATCCCCGGCGGCTGTATGTGTTGTGTTAATGGATTGCCAATGCAGGTGGGTCTGAACATGTTATTAAAGCAGACTAAACCAGACCGTCTGCTGATCGAACCTACCGGACTGGGACATCCTAAACAAATTCTGAACCTGTTAACCTCTGAGGTTTATCAGCCTTTTCTGACGCTTCAAGCCACTTTCTGTCTGCTTGATGCCCGTCAGCTATCTGAGCCCCGCTACACAGAAAACGATAACTTTCGCGATCAGCTAGCCGCCGCCGATATTATTCTGGCGAGTAAATCTGATACCTATAGCCAGCAAGATCGTGATGCATTAACCCAATGGCATCATCAGGACTCGCTGAATCGCCCTCTGTATTTGATTGAGCAGGGAAAAATTGACAGTGCATTATTAAACACAGAACGCACTAATCAGCAATCTTTACCTGACAGTCCGCATCATCATAGTCACTCAAAACCTAACGGTTTGGCAGCATTAAATTTACCGGAAAATCAAGGGTGGCGACGGGCGCTAAATCAGGGACAAGGCTATACCAGTTGTGGTTGGATATTTGATGGGGAAACCTGTTTTTCAACTACAGAGTTGCTTGATTGGGTACGTCTCTCTCCTGTTGAGCGAGTTAAAGGCGTTATGCGTATCCCGGAAGGGACACTTATTTTTAACCGTCAGGGCTTCGATTTTAAAATTGAAACTCAACCTGTTGCGCCACTGGATAGTCGGGTAGAGCTAATCCATACCAGTGAGGCTCCATGGAATGAACTGCAAAGCTCATTACTAAAAGCACGAATTTAACATGTTGTAACAGACCATTTTTAGCACCAGATAGATTCTATGCTATTTGTTTAACAAAATTTTTAGTTGGTTAACTTTTGAAGGTATTTTGATGGGTTTGCGTAATCTCCCTACAATTTTGCTGTTAAATGTATTTGGAATAGGTTTATTTCTTTCCTGGTATCTACCAGAAAACCACGGTTTCTGGTTTTCAATTGATTCTTCTATTTTTCACTATTTTAACCAGCATCTGGCGACCGATAGCGGTTTCTTAAAACTGGTTGCTATCACCAATAATCGAGCCTTCGATAGTGTCTCGCTTCTGGCGATGGGGCTACTTTTCCTTTATTTCTTTGTGAAACAAGATATTGCTGGTAAACGTTGGATGATCATCATGGGTATCGTGATGCTCTTAACCGCCGTATTACTCAACCAGTCCGGTCGTTTATTACCGGTAGAACGTCCCAGCCCAACGTTAACCTTCACGGATATCAATCGGGTAAGTGAATTGTCTGGCATCCCAACGAAAGACTCCTCCAGAGATAGCTTCCCGGGAGACCACGGTTTGATGCTAATGATATTTGCCGCATTTATGTTGCGCTACTTTACCCGTTGGGCATTTTGCATCGCGGTTGGCTATGTAGTCATCTTCTCTTTACCCAGAATTATGGTTGGCGCTCATTGGTTTACCGATATTTATGTCGGAGCGTTAAGTATGGCTTGTGTTGGTTTAAGCTGGTGGTTATTAACCCCGGCCTGTGATGCAACAATCAATTTCATCAATCGATCGATCCCCGGTAAAGGCAAACCGGGAAATTAACACTATACTTAGGCCGGTAGCCATTTTGGTTGCCGGTTTAGCGGATCGTTAAGGATCGAAAAATGTGCTCTGGCACACTTTCCTGATAGAAAAAACTCGCAATCAACTAGCTAATCAAGTAGTCTTCCCAACGTTTGCGCGTGCTCATTGCGTACTATTGGCAATGTCAGGAGCCTGTTTTTGCTCTTTCTGCCAGTCAAAATTAGTATCTGACGCTTTATGCGGCAGATCATGTGAATAACTTTTTTATAACGACGGTGTCGTTAAGGACTATACGGGAATTCTACAAAAATGGTCAAATCTCAACCGATTCTGAGATACGTTCTACGATTGGCGCCTGCCGTAGCCGCAATCGTAATGTTATCTGGCTGTGGCACACTCTCCTCAACGGCTGAAGCATCTAATTCAAAGCATGCTCAGGCACAAAATGAGAGACAAGGACTGTCACTACAATCTACTCAGGATGAATTCGAATCCATGGTTAAGAACGTTGACATTAAGTCAAAGATTCTTAATCAATACGCAGGCTGGAAAGGTGTCCGTTACCGCATGGGCGGTACTAATAAAAGCGGCGTCGACTGTTCCAGTTTTGTTCAGATCACGTTTCGTGAGCAGTTTGGTTTAGCGCTTCCGCGTTCAACTTCAATGCAACAAAATGTAGGTCAGCAAATTAAGCGCGAAAAACTGCGCCCTGGCGATATCGTACTATTCCGTTCCGGCTCTACTGGCCGTCACGTTGGAATATATATTGGTAACGATAACTTTGTACACGCGTCCACCAGCAGTGGTGTGATGATTTCCAGCCTGAACGATAGATACTGGAATACGCGTTACCATCAGGCTCGCCGTATTCTGAGCAAAGGTTAATCCGCTATCAAAAACCTGAGCTGAATAAATATTCAGCTCAGGTTTTTGTCTATCTATTGTTCTACCCCTTTTTATTCTCTCTTTTGTGCCCCTCCCTTTTATCGCACACCTCAATAACATGCTATATACTAAAAGATAATTTGTATCATCTACTGTGAAACCGTCTGACTCACAAGCTAAATACTTCAGCGGCACAACTCATGGTCTCAATGTTGAGCAGAAATCTTTATGAATATGTTGCAGTCAAATCAATGGAAGAACCTCACTACCTCATCTCTTCTGTTAGTTTTAAGTATTGCATCACTATTCGCCTCCCCTGAAAGTTACGCTGAAGATAAACCAGCGGTTATCAAACAGGGAACCACTCTTTCTCTTATCGGTTCTCCTAAATACCCGGATAATTTCCAACATTTCGACTATACCAATCCTCAAGCCCCTAAAGGGGGGCAGCTTACTGTCGCGGCTATCGGTACTTATGATAATTTCAACCGCTATGCCCTGCGCGGTAATCCCCTGGATGGCAGTGAACGACTCAGTGATACGCTGTTTGCTTCTTCAGAAGATGAGATCAACAGTCTTTATCCACTTATTGCCACATCTGCCCGCTACGTTGATAACTATCAGTGGATGGAAGTTCAGATTAACCCACAGGCTCGTTTTCAGGATGGAACGCCAATTACCGCAGAAGACGTGGTATACACCTTTGAAAAATTTATGACCGAAGGCGTTCCTCAGTTTCGTAGCGTGTATAAAGGGGTCAAAATTACCGCTCTGTCGCCATTAGTTGTACGTTTTGATTTACCAAAACCAGATCGGGAACAGATGTTTGGCTTAGTGGGTGGTCTGCCGGTATTTCCCAAAAAATTCTGGCAGCAACACAATCTGGGTGAACCATTAAACATACCGCCCCTTAGTGGTGGTCCTTATATGATTGATAGCCATAAACTGGGCCAATATATTGTCTATAAACGGGTAAAAGATTATTGGGCTGCCGATTTGCCGGTTAATAAAGGCCGCTACAATTTCGACACTATCCGTTATGACTATTATCTGGACGATAATGTTGCTTTAGAGGCGTTTAAAGCTGGAGCTTACGATTTTCGCGCAGAATCCTCCCCCAAAAAATGGGCGACTCAATATCAGGGCAAGAATTTTGATCTGGGCTATATCGTAAAAAAAGATTGGGAAAATCAGGCTGCACAAGATACTCGCTGGATTTCTTTTAATATCCAGCGACCGATTTTCTCTAACCCAAAAGTGCGAGAAGCCATTACGCTGGCTTTTGATTTCCAGTGGATGAATAAGGCTCTGTTTTATAGCGCCTATCAACAACCGCGCAGCTACTTTCAAAATACGATTTATGCCGCTACCGGGCTTCCCGATAAAGATGAACTGGCATGGTTAATGCCGCTGAAAGATAAAATTCCTGCTGAAGTGTTTACCGAGCCTTATCAGCCGCCGGTCACCGACGGCTCTGGTTATAGTCGGAAAAACCTGCTTAAGGCCACTCAACTATTAAAAGAAGCGGGATGGGAAATTAAAGATAATGTGCTGGTCAACAGCCAGACCGGCCAACCATTTACGTTTGAACTATTACTGCTGAGCGGCAGTGACGCTATGTATGTTCTACCCTTCCAGCAAAATCTGGCTAAACTAGGCATTAAGATGGAAGCGCGCTATGTCGATAGTTCACAGTTTGTCAGCCGCTTACGTTCTCGTGACTTTGATATGATTCCACAGCGTTATTCCGCTATGGAATACCCTTCTCCGGTCACATTGATGATCCTTTGGAACTCGGCCTATATTGACTCGACTTATAACAGACCGGGAATTAGCGATCCCGCCGTGGATGAACTAACCCAACTTATTGCGACCTATCAGGGGCAGGAAAAGCCGTTACTGTCCTTGGGTCGGGCATTAGACAGAGTATTGACCTGGCATCATCTGATGATACCAATGTGGTATACCAATCACGATCGATTCGCCTACTGGGATAAGTATTCTATGCCTGAAATCAGGCCTAAAAGCTCGTTGGGTATTGATACCTGGTGGTATGACGTGAATAAAGCCGCCCATTTACCCGAACAGCGTCGCTAAGGAGCCTGAATGACCCGATATATACTCCGCAGGCTACTACTGCTAATTCCAACCCTGTGGGCCATCATTACCCTTAACTTTTTTATTGTGCAGATTGCTCCTGGTGGACCGGTGGATCAAGCTATTGCCACCATTGAGCTGGGGCATCAAAGCGGTTTTGGCGGCGGCTCCGGTCCTAATCTCACGGGTAGTGCGAAAATGGGGCAAGTACCGGTTGGCGATCGTCAGTATCAGGGTTCCAGAGGATTGGACCCGGAAGTCATTGAAGCAATAAAAAAGCGCTTTGGTTTTGATAAACCACTGCACCAGCGCTATTTCGAAATGTTATGGAACTATATCCGCTTTGACTTTGGCGACAGCCTGTTTCGCGGTGCCTCGGTGATGGAGTTAATCAAACAATCGATGCCTGTCTCTATTACCCTTGGGTTGTGGAGCATGTTAATTACTTATCTCATATCTATTCCTCTGGGCATCAAAAAGGCGGTACGTAACGGCTCGGCTTTTGATATCTGGAGCAGTAGCCTGATTATTATCGGTTATGCCATTCCCTCGTTTCTGTTCGCCGTTTTACTGATTATTGTCTTTGCCGGAGGCGGTTATCTTGACTGGTTCCCTCTGCGCGGTCTGGTTTCTAACAACTTTGATAGCCTGCCCTGGTACAGCAAAATTACCGACTATCTATGGCACATCGTACTGCCGGTTCTGGCTACAGTGATTGGGGGATTCACGACTCTGACCATGTTGACTAAAAACTCCTTTATGGATGAAATCCATAAGCAGTATGTCATCACCGCCAGAGCTAAGGGTTTGGAAGAGAAACGCATCCTGTATGGTCATGTGTTTAGAAACGCTATGCTGTTGGTTATTGCCAGTTTTCCAGCGACCTTCATTGGCATGTTCTTTACCGGCTCTTTGCTAATTGAGGTTATTTTCTCTCTCAATGGCTTGGGGTTACTGGGTTATGACGCAACGTTACAGCGAGACTATCCGGTAATGTTTGGAACCCTGTATATCTTCACGCTGATTGGATTAGTGTTAAGCATCATCAGCGATATCACCTATACATTGGTAGACCCAAGAATTGACTTTGAGGCACGCGGATGAGCAGATTAAGCCCTATCAATCAGGCCCGCTGGCTTAAGTTTAAACGTAATCGCCGCGGTTATTGGTCATTATGGATCTTTGCCATTCTGTTTATTATCAGTATGGCCGCTGAGTTGATTGCCAATGACAAACCGCTGTTAGTTAGCTACAAAGGTGAGCTGTACACACCATTTTTGGTTAACTATAGTGAAACCACCTTTGGTGGGGAATTTAGCACCAAGGCAGATTACCGCGATCCTTATCTGGTTAGCCAGATTGATAACAATGGTTGGGCAATCTGGCCGCCAATTCGCTTTAGCTATGACACCATTAATTTCCAGAGCCCTTCTCCTTTTCCAGCTCCGCCATCGACCTCTAATCTGCTGGGAACCGACGATCGCGGGCAAGATGTATTAGCTAATGTTCTGTATGGTTTTCGTATCTCAATTCTGTTTGGCCTGTCGCTGACGTTGATCTCCAGCCTGATAGGAATTGCCGTTGGCGCCACTCAAGGCTACTACGGAGGTAAGATTGATTTAGTCGGCCAGCGACTGATTGAAGTTTGGTCTGGTATGCCAACTCTGTTCCTGATTATTCTAATGTCCAGTGTGATTCAACCCAATTTCTGGTGGCTATTGGCTATTACTGTGCTGTTTGGCTGGATGGGGTTGGTCGGTATTGTACGAGCCGAGTTTCTCCGTACCCGTAACTTTGATTATGTCAGAGCCGCCAGAGCCATGGGGGTAAAAGACCGAATTATTATGGGCCGCCATATTCTGCCTAACGCCATGGTAGCTACCCTGACTTACTTACCGTTCACACTATGTGCATCGATTACCCTGTTAACCTCTCTGGATTTTCTGGGTTTTGGCCTGCCAATGGGATCTCCTTCACTAGGAGGATTATTGTTGCAGGGTAAAAATAACCTTCAGGCTCCATGGTTAGGTATCAGCGGTTTTATCGTTCTGGCACTGCTGCTTTCTCTGCTGATCTTTATCGGTGAAGCCATCCGTGATGCATTCGACCCCGCTAAGGCCTATTAATATGACCACTACGCCAATACTGGATATTCAAAACCTGAGCATCGCCTTCCGGCAAAACGGACAGGAAAATCGGGTTGTCGATCAGATTTCCTTGCAGGTAGCTGCTGGTGAAACCATGGCGCTGGTGGGTGAGTCCGGCTCAGGAAAAAGCGTCACGGCACTGTCAGTTTTACGCCTGCTACCTACCCCTCCGGTGGTCTACCCTACGGGTAATATTTTGTTTAATGGCGAGTCATTACTGCACGCGGATGATAAAACGTTACGTCATCATCGGGGCAACAGTATTTCGATGATTTTTCAGGAACCCATGGTTTCTCTTAATCCGTTACATACTGTTGAAAAGCAGCTGTCTGAAGTTTTACTGATTCATCGCGGCATGGGAAAGCTGGCTGCCAGAAATGAAATTATTGAAGTACTTGAACGCGTCAGACTGAGAGATGCTAAAAAACGACTCAATGCTTATCCTCATCAGCTATCCGGTGGAGAACGCCAGCGAGTAATGATCGCCATGGCGATCCTGACTAAGCCCAAGCTATTAATTGCCGATGAGCCAACTACCGCACTGGATGTCACAGTTCAGGCACAGATACTGCTATTGCTGAAAGAGCTCAAGCAAGAGATGAACATGAGTTTACTGTTTATCACGCATGACCTGAATATCGTACGCAAACTGGCAGATAACGTGGCGGTTATGTGTCAGGGAAAACTGGTTGAGCAAAACTCTCGTGCCATGCTATTTAGCCAACCCCAGCATGCCTATACTCAAAAGTTACTGGATTCTGAACCTAAGGGGCGACCGTTACCAGCAAAGGAAAACAATCATAATTTGCTGGAGATAAAAAATCTGACTATCGGTTTCCCTCGTACTGCCGGTCTGTTCAGGCCTAAGATCGAAAATACTGTGGTCAACGGTATCAGTTTTAATATTCGTAAAGGTGAAAGCCTGGGGCTGGTTGGTGAGTCCGGCTCAGGAAAAAGCACCACCGGCCTGGCACTACTGCGACTGTTAAAATCTCAGGGGGAGATCTGGTTTGATGGGCAGCCACTGCATAAGTTAAATATGCGCCAAATGCTACCTTACCGCAGTCGAATACAGATTGTATTTCAGGACCCCTTCTCTGCCCTAAACCCTCGCCTGAGTATCAGTCAAATCATTGCTGAAGGTCTGGAAGTGCATCACCACTTCACACCTCAAGAGCGGGAAGAAAAAGTTATCGCCACCATGCAGGAAGTGGGCCTGGATCCGGCAACACGCCATCGCTACCCAACCGAGTTCTCCGGTGGGCAGCGGCAGCGAATTTCGATTGCCAGAGCGCTAATTTTGCAACCTGAATTGCTGATCCTTGATGAACCAACCTCATCACTGGATCGTTCAGTACAGGCGCAAATTCTGGAACTGCTGAAAAAGCTACAGCAGCAGCATCAGCTAACCTACCTGTTTATCAGCCATGACTTACAGGTAATTCGATCCCTTTGTCATCAAATTATTGTGATGCGTCAGGGGGAAATTGTTGAGCAGGGAGAGTGTGAAACCGTATTTGATTCACCACAACATCCCTACACACAAAATCTGCTGGAAGATTCTCACTAACAGCAGATATGTCGCCTTCAGTTAACTAAAGACCGACAGAGAAACGGACAGGAAGATGGTAATTAAAAAGAAGGATTGACCGGAATAAAGTCAGCGATGGCAATACCTATATTTTTCAAACGACATAGTGCAATTGGCTCATCCTGAGAATTTATAAACAGACAAGGCTCCCCTTCATTTTCAATGATGCTGTTTTCAATACCAATTCCATTCAGGTATTGACTAATTTTCTGCATCACTTCCCACGCCTGATGATCCGGATAGCTTAAGAGTTTCAAACCAATCAGGTTATCATCATTATCTGACATATCAGATAACTCAGGTAATAATGTGGGCTCCACCCTGCTTCCTATCTCTCCGGCATACCAATGGTAAAACTGAGGTAAACGCTGAAGAACAGATAGCTTCATAATATTCACTCGACGTGACCGTAAACAATATACAATTTTTTCACAAATTCCTCACATGGTAAAGAGCATTAACCTTTATTCTGTGGTTTTTGTATAAATAATTATAGCTTATTTGATAAACCTCAATATCGTTTCAGCTTTACATCAAGAAAAGCAACTACAAACACTCTTTGAGAAAAATTATCACCTAATATCACAATATATCTATGTTTTATTAAGCATAAGCATGGTGTCTATTTTTCTAAAAATAATTTTCAACAAAAATAAATACAGAGCGAATAATACGCGGGAGTCATTAAAGGTCTTGTATTGGTTATGCCGCCAGTATGGCGGCATATACTTGGAGGTAAAATTTAAACTTTAGTTAAATTAATGTGTACTTTTAGCCAGAGAACGCCAATAGAAAAATACCGAGCCAATAACACAACATGCCATTGAGATAACCATTGGCCAGGCTGATTGTGATGTGACTAACGCCAGTATTCCACCCACTGCCGCACCTACACCAAATCTTAACGTTCCCGCCAGTGAAGCAGCCGTACCGGCCATATGAGGGAAATCTTCCAAAATAATCGCCATCGCATTAGAAGAGATCATCGAGATGCAACCCATATATCCTGCCACACCAACCACCATGGCCCAGAACCCCAGCCCGGTCAGTTGGGCAAACACCAACCACATGCCCATAACAAATTGAACCGTCAGGCCCAACCGCATCATTTTCGCTGCACCTAATCGTCTGACATTACGGCTATTGATGGTGGTCATAATAAACAGACAAAAGATATTCAGGGCAAAATAGTAGCCAAAGTTCTGTGGTGATACTCCGTTTAAATCAATATAAACAAAAGGTCCGGCGCTTAAAAAGGAGAACATACCGGCAAATGAAAATGCACTGGCCAACATGTAACTGATAACCCGACGATGACGAAATAGCGATGCAAAATTACGCAACGTGGTCATAAAATTAAATTTCTGTCGATTCTGTTTATGCAGAGTTTCGGGAATACAGAATTTCACCATAACTACGGCAACTAGCGCGACGGCACTCAGAACCCAGAAAATAGCATGCCAGCTCATCCACACCAGTAAAAAACCACCGATAATAGGAGCCATCAGAGGAGCAATCGTCATCACCAATGTCACAAAAGACATCATGCGTGAAAACTCATCTTTGCTGAACATATCCCGCATTAATGCACTGATCACTACGCTGGCAGATGCCGCAGCCAAACCGTGCAGACAACGCAGCAAAATTAGTTGTTCAACACTTTGTGATAAAGCACAGCCTGCCGCCGCGACAGAAAATACCAACACACCACCGATGATGACAGGTTTGCGCCCAAGGCTATCTGCCATTGGGCCGTAAAATAACTGGCCGATGGCAAAACCAATAATGTAAGCGCTTAAGGTGAGTTGAACCATACCATCACCAACGCCAAAATCTGCCGCAATACCCGGCATCGCCGGTAGATACATATCGATAGACAGCGGCATCAGCATAGACAACAGGCCGAGAATAAATATTAACCAGCGTTTAGAAACGCCCGGCGGCATGGTTGTTGATGATTGAGGGTCTGGCTGTGATACAGAATTAGACACGCAGAATAATCTCCCGCTATTAACGTATTAGTTCATATTGCGATCTTCTGACTGGCCATTGCCAGTCAGAACCATAATGCAAATCCGTTTTATCGGGCAGAACCGACGCTATCGACTTCTTGTTGAGTCAGCGCCCGGTATTCTCCCGGCTCTAAATCCGAATCTAAAAAGATATTGCCGATACGTTCACGATGTAGCGCCACAACGTGATTACCTACGGCAGCAAACATTCTTTTAACCTGATGATAGCGCCCTTCTGAAATGGTCAAACGAACGGTGGTCTCATCAACTGGCTCTAACAGCGCAGGCTTGGTCAGGTTCTTTTCACCGTGAAGCTGGACTCCGGCAGTAAACAGTTCTGCGGTATTATCCGCCAATGGAAGTTCCAGAGTAACCAGATAGGTTTTTTCACAGTGATGACGCGGAGAAGTAATTCGGTGTGACCACTGACCATCATCCGTCAGCAATACCAACCCAGTGGTATCCATATCCAGCCGTCCTGCTGCATGCAGCTTATCCGCTACCGGCTCATCAATAAAATAGAGAATGGTCGGATTTACAGGATCGTCGGTGGAACACACGTATCCTTCAGGCTTATTCAGCATGAAATAACGGGGTCCGGTAAGTTGTACCAGAGGATTCCCGTCATAGGCCACTTCATCTTCCGGCAGAATTTTATAAGAACCGCTCTTAACGATTTCATCATTGATGGTTACCAGACCGGCTCTTAATTCCCGCCCAACTAAATTGCGGCTAATCCCTAACTGCTGTGACAAAAACTTATCCAAACGCATGCAATAGATACCTGATGTTGAAATAGCGGTGCAGTATACCAAACCTGAGTATAAACACTCGCCCTCAATAGCCGCTAAAGGCATAATATGCTCAGTTTATGGTTAATATCTTAAGAGAGAAAAAATGTCTTCTGTTCATGGCCACCAGGTTTTAGAGATGATGATTGCATCCGAACAACCCTATTCCACAACCAGTCTTATTGAAGCCATCAATCAACGCTTTGGTAGCGATGCCCGTTTTCATACCTGTTCGAAGCAAGATTTAACCGCCGCTGAACTGGTTGAGTTTTTAGCATCCAAAGGTAAATTTATTCCCGTTGATGACGGCTTTACCACCCACGTTGATAAAATTTGTCATCACTAATGGCATTTACACTGCGGCCATACCAGCAGGAAGCCGTTGACGCTACCCTAAACTATTTCCGCACCCATCAGGAACCCGCCGTTATCGTTTTGCCTACCGGAGCGGGCAAAAGCCTGGTGATCGCCGAGTTGGCAAGACTGGCTCGGGGAAAAGTGCTGGTATTAGCGCATGTAAAAGAGCTTGTTGCCCAAAACCACGCCAAATATTGCGCTTATGGATTAGATGCAGACATTTTTTCTGCCGGACTAAACAAAAAGCAGAGTTCCGCCAAAGTCGTTTTTGGCAGTATTCAGTCTGTTGCCAGAAATTTAGCTGCATTTAACGACACATTCTCTTTATTGATTATAGATGAATGTCACCGTATTAGTGATGACAGCGACAGTCAGTATCAACAGATTATCGGGCACTTACGCCAGCAAAATCCCAAACTTTGTCTGTTAGGACTTACTGCTACTCCCTATCGTTTAGGTCAGGGATGGATCTACCAATACCATTATCACGGCATGATTCGCGGTGATGAAAACTGTCTGTTTCGCGACTGTATTTATGAACTGCCGCTACGTTACATGATTAAACATCACTTTCTGGTACCGCCAGAAAGACTGGATATGCCCATCGTCCAATACGACTTCAGCCGTCTGGAAGCTGGCAGTAATGGTCTGTTTCGCGAAGTAGACCTTAATCGGGAGCTAAAACAGCAGCAGCGAATTACACCGCATATCGTCAGCCAAATTATGGAGTACGCCCAAAACCGTAAAGGAGTGATGATATTTGCAGCTACCGTTGAGCATGCCAAAGAGATATATGGCCTGCTTCCTGCCGGTCGTGCCGCCTTTATTAATGCAGATACGCCGGGAGATGAACGGGACCGTTTGATCGATGAATTTAAACAACAAAAGCTGCATTATTTGGTAAACGTCGCAGTACTGACTACCGGTTTTGATGCACCACATGTGGATCTGATTGCTATTCTACGCCCAACGGAATCAATCAGCCTGTATCAACAAATTATTGGTCGTGGGTTACGTCTCTCACCGGGAAAAGAGGATTGCCTGATTTTAGACTATGCCGGTAACCCTTATGACCTGTTTACACCGGAAGTAGGCAGCAGTCGGCCACAAAGTGACAGCCAACCGGTACAGGTATTCTGCCCGGGCTGTGGCTTTGCCAATACATTTTGGGGAAAGTGCACGCCATCAGGAGAAATTATCGAGCATTTTGGCCGCCGCTGTCAGGGCATTCTGGAGGATGATGAAGGCCATCGGGAGCAGTGTGACTATCGATTCCGTTTTAAAACCTGTCCTCACTGCGGTGCAGAAAACGATATCGCCGCAAGACGCTGCCACCAGTGTCAGGCAATCCTGGTGGATCCTGACGATATGTTAAAAGATGCCTTGCGTCTGAAAAATGCCAGAGTACTTCGTTGTAGTGGAATGCAGCTTAAACGAGGACTGGATGATAAAGGTGAATGGCTCAGTATCACCTATTACGATGAAGATGGTGCTGATGTGACAGAACGCTTTCGACTCAAAACGCCAGCCCAGCGAACCGCCTTTCAGCAATTGTTTATTCGCCCTCATCAGCGAGCTCCGGGGGTTCCTTTTCTCTGGAATAATGCCAGTGATGTGATTCGCCAGCAGGAGTACCTGCGTCATCCTGACTTTGTTATCGCTTATTTGCGGGGTGAGTTTTGGCGAGTACGCGAAAAGATGTTTGACTATCAGGGCCGCTATCGTCGGGCCAATGAACTGTAAAAAGAACGGTTTTATTTGCTGTCACCGGTGAATTCCGTTAGAATCCCGTCCGCTTTATAAGCAGATCACTCACCTCGTTGCTGGGTCGCCTGTAACGGGAGTTAATTTCTTTAAGAGAAAATAAAATGTTTACTATTAATGCTGAAGTACGTACCGAGCAGGGAAAGAGTGCGAGCCGCCGCCTGCGTCATGCTAATAAGTTCCCTGCTATCGTTTATGGTGGAACTGAGAAGCCAGTTGCTATCTCTTTAGATCAAGATATTCTGATGAATATGCAAGCCAAACCAGGCTTCTATGAAGAAGTTCTGACTCTGGTTATCGACGGCAAATCAGCTAAAGTTAAAATTCAAGCTGCTCAACGTCACCCGTTCAAACCAAAATTCGCTCATATCGACTTCGTTCGCGCTTAATTGCCAACTGTCATGAGTGCTGCTGATAATCAGCAGTGAATGTAAAAAACGCCGCTATGCGGCGTTTTTTTATGGTTCTGAATCAGCGCTTAATTATCTCCGCCGCTTAAACGACGTTGAAGCTGATCTCGCAGGTTTGGCGGTAGCCCTTTTATGGTTAACGTATCCGTTGCCGGATCCCAGAATACCCGTTCGCCTAATAGTAGCGCATCAAAACCCAGTGTAATTCCCCCACCGCTGCCAGAGAATTTAGTCAGTTGGCGTAGCGTGCTGCGATCGGCAGGAAAGTGCTCTTCCAGTTCATAGCCATTATCATTGGTAAACTGACGGAAATCTTTCTCACCAACAGTGGGTAACTCTTT
Source organism: Limnobaculum xujianqingii (assembly GCF_013394855.1). Classification (NCBI taxonomy): domain Bacteria; kingdom Pseudomonadati; phylum Pseudomonadota; class Gammaproteobacteria; order Enterobacterales; family Budviciaceae; genus Limnobaculum; species Limnobaculum xujianqingii. Next base: position 1,293,561 of record NZ_JABMLK010000001.1, read on the forward strand.
TGCCAGTTCATCAATGGCAATTTCCTCGCCGGATTGCAGTTGTCCATTACAATAGGTGTATACCTGCTGACGATATGACTGACGTTCATTTTTATTCAGTTGACCTTCAGCACAATAATCATCAACCGCCTGAAGCAACCCACGGTTTTGCGCCTTAGCATCCAGACCTTCGCTGGCTGCCAGAAAATCCATGAAAAAGTCGGATACTTTTCTGCCAACGCGCCCTCTCAGGAAGGTCAAATAACGCACTGACTCAGGATTAGTTTCCCATTCAGTTAAATCAATACGGGCAACAATATCAGCTCTATCAATATCCAGATAATGCGTGGTCGAAATATCCAGTTGTTCATTAACCAACATACTGCTACAGCTGGTAAGTACCGCCACCAGTAAATATTCAACAGCCAAATAACGATACTGACAGAAAACCACAATACCGCCCTCAGCAAACGGGTATTTGGCTAATTCGTTACGTAACATTTCAGTACTATTGCGAGTAAAATCAAGAAAACTCGCCTCTCCTTTGCGGCAACCTTTAAGTGCATCGGCAAACTGACTCTCACCGTTGAATAGGCCAAAAGCTTTACTCTTTCCGCTATATACCCGATGCAATTCCGCCACCATCTCTTCAGTGGCCTGATTATTGGTTAATGGAGAATCACGCAATACGACATCAAGCGTCTGTTCATCACGCTTAATCAACTGATGTAAAACGATCTGGTCAAGATCCAGACTCATAACGACTCCTCTGTACGACTGAATATCCACTGTACTAAATTGCCCAGTGATAATGGGAATATAATAACAGGCCCCTCTTTCCGGTACTACCAATGGCTGAATACTTCGCATCCTCACGCGTTATAGACTATATAAGTTGTAGGGTTGTTGTTTCACCATTTGAAGCGGTATTATTCGCACTTCCCCGCAAAATCGCGGAAGAGAAACAAGATTTTCTGTATAAACTACAGAAAATAATCAATCGATACGGTAAGATAGACGCCATTAAATCACCTGATAAATACACTAAGCACAAATTTATGCCACAAGCTTCCCGTTACAGTGATGAGCTGGTAGAAAAGTTATTAAGCGAATTGGTTCATGTTCTGGAAAAGAATCAGACACCTACCGACCTTTCTTTGATGGTTTTAGGTAACATGGTAACCAACCTGATTAATACCAGCGTTGCCCCTGCGGCCCGGCCTGCTATCGTCCGATCTTTTATTGAGGCTTTACAGGCTTCGATCAGAGATGATAAAGCCCATTAATTTGTTTACCCAAAAGTGAATATGGTGACAAACCGTCAGCAATATAAAGAGAAAGTCTCCCAGATGGTTAGCTGGGGGCACTGGTTCGCTCTCTTTAATATTATTCTCAGCCTGGTACTGAGCAGCCGCTATTTGTTCATTACCGACTGGCCTGGCACCTTGCTGGGGCGTGTTTATGCCTTGATAAGCTGGATGGGGCATTTTGGCTTTATCACCTTTGCCGTCTACCTTTTGATCCTGTTTCCGCTGACGTTTATTATTATGTCGCAGCGGCTGATGAGGGTACTTTCGGCCATTCTGGCGACTGCCGGACTCACACTATTAATTATCGATACCGAAGTCTTCTTCCGTTTTCGTTTGCACCTGAATCCTACGGTTTGGGGCTTGCTGATCAATCCGGATGAAACCGAACTGGTGCGTGACTGGCAGCTGCTGTTTATCTGTGTTCCTGTCATCTTTTTAATTGAATTGCTGTTCGGTACCTGGAGCTGGCAAAAGCTACGCAGCCTGAACCGGCAGAAATTTGGCAAACCTTTAGCAGCTCTGTTTATCACCGCCTTTATCTTTACCCATATGGCTTATATTTGGGCAGATGCTAACTTCTATCGACCGATTACCATGCAACGGGCAAACTTACCATTGTCCTACCCTATGACTGCCCGCCGTTTTCTGGAAAAACATGGATTACTGGATGCTCAGGCTTATCAGGATAGATTAACGCAGCAAGGCAACCCGGAAGCCGTTGAAGTTGAATACCCATTAGCCAAATTGAGCTATAACCAGAGCGCAGCCAATTACAATCTGTTAGTGATTGTGGTTGATGGTATCCGTAATCAAAATCTGACGGATGACATGCCAAAGCTGTCGGCATTAGCGGATAAGAATGTTCAATTCACGCGCCATTACAGCTCCGGTAATATGCAGGATACCGGGCTATTTGGCTTGTTCTACGGTATCTCACCTACCTATATTGACAGTATTCTGGCGGGGAAAAAGTCTTCAGCCCTGATTACTGCATTAAGTCAGCAAAACTATCAATTTGGTCTGTTCTCTGCATCTGGTTTCAGAAGCCCACTTTATCGTCAGGCGCTGTTGTCTGACTTCACCTTGCCGCCAACGGTTGCCCAAAGCAATAGTACAACTACCGGGCAATGGCAAGAATGGGTGAATATGTCAAACGGAAGTAGTCCGTGGTTTTCCTATATTCAATACAGCAACAATAGCATTGTGAATGCTAACGCCAATAAAGCACCTGCGGACTTCATTAGCAAATATCGCAATTCAGTAAATGATATAGACCAGCAAATTGATAATGTGATGCAAACTCTTTCTGATAAAGGTTTGCTGGAAAAAACCGTGGTCGTCATTACAGCCGCTCATGGCGTTGAGTTTAATGATACTAAGCCAAACGTTCAGGGTTTTGGTCAGAACTATAGTCGCTATCAGTTACAAGTTCCGTTGGTTATCCACTGGCCAGGAACTCCGGCACAAAAAATTGATAAAATGACCGGCCATACCGACATCATGGCAACCCTGATGCAACGACTGCTGCATGTTAAAAATGCCACCAGTACCTACACTCAGGGTGAAGACCTGTTTACCGCCCAGCGCCACTACCCTTGGGTAACAGCCGGTGATGCTAAACAACTGGTCGTCATTACACCAGATGAAACTATCCTGATCGGTGCTAATGGCCGTTATAAAGCCTATGATGCCAACTTCCAGCAGGTCGATAAGGAAAAACCAAGCCTGTCTTTACTGCTGCAAGTATTAACCGACGTTAAGCGTTTTATGGCTAACTGATTAAAACTAAAGCAAACGTAATGCTCAGGTCTTGCATTAGACTCAAGAAACGGTAGTATTATCATCTGTTTCGGCACGTAGCGCAGCCTGGTAGCGCACCGTCATGGGGTGTCGGGGGTCGGAGGTTCAAATCCTCTCGTGCCGACCAAATTCCTCTAATAAAAAACCAACCTGCTATGGTTGGTTTTTTATTGCCCCTATATTTTCGATAAAAAATATTATTATCAGTCCACACCTTCGAATAATATCAATTCACCTGATTACTTTTAACAAAAGCAAAAATGTAAAATACAATGGGATTTATAATTATTGATACGATTAAAAATTGAACGCTCATTTTAATCATTTCAGAGATCCCATCAAAATAGAGCAACCCGGTTTTTTCCGCTATAAACAAAATGGGAGACAGGCATAAAGCATGTGTCAGGCCAGTGGACAGAGCAAAAATTACGCTTTCCTTTTTTATTGGCTTTCGTGCCTTCTCTTTTGCAAACCATAAAGCCGCAATCAAACTGGCAATTGCAGTCGAAACTAAGCCAATAAAAGTAGTCGTAAGCTCAAAACGACTGCCAAATACATAGCCCGATGTAATCATTGCGATAAGTGAAATAGTATAAATACTGATGTATTTTGTCATCAACCTTCCCTGTTAAAATTTATTTTAAAACGCATAGTGACTGGCTTTGATTATATGAACTAACTTAACCACAGTAAATAACATCACTTTCAGTGCTATTTTTAGCAACGCTTACCTGAACTCAATATTTGTACAAAAAATCATCCATAACACACAAAATATCCCTACATTTATGCAGGTAATTTTCTCTCACAATTAATAAAAGCCATTTCGCTATTCCTTAAAATAATCACAACTACAATTTAACTCATGTATCCAATGCGTCGCTTTATTCATTCTTCACGGATGATGCTCAAAGAGGATGACCTATGGATATTATTGAGTATGAGGGGATCACTATCACCGTCTATGATGGCGATATCACAACTTTGCCACCAGATGGATTGGTAATTTATGGCGAGTTTGGGCGGCATATGCTGGGTATTGTCGAAAAGGGCAAGCTTAAAACGCTTAATGCTATACCCTATCAGAGTATCAATGCATTACTGATTGATTTGAAGAAATTAAATGAGGGAGGTCCGCATCATTGATGTTTGTTATTGTCTGTTATATCTGGAGGGAAGCAGAGAAAGCAGCAATACATATAGTCTGATGCAACCTTCCCGGCTTAAATGCAGAATCTAAATACAAACATCAGGTCAAGGTGCTTTCCCGTAACAGATCCAAATAGTCATATCCATCAAAAGTAATACGCGAAATTGACCACTTATCATCCCCATTCTGGGCAGCAATAACATAATGCTTATCGCATAACAGCTGAATATGAGCGGCGACCAATGACGGATCGCGGGTTGAAAAATCTTTATTAGTAATAAATGGAGCGCCCTGCGGTTGCTGTTCAACTTTCGATAAAATGACTTTCAATAGCTCAAGATCTCTTTTCATCGCACGCCTCATGTATCTGTCGGGGATTATTACTATTTTAGCAGTCAGTAAAAAAAGCACCTGCCTGTCTTCAGGCAACCTGAAAAATTTTTAATTAGTCACAGCCATCCGCTCACTATGTGACCGTCCTCTGATTTACACGCTATTTGAACTCGTATAATTAAATTTCGGTTAGGCTAACAATAGGGATGTACTATGTTTCCAGAGTACCGTGATTTAATCACTCAGCTTAAAACAACCCACCCTCGTTTCCATTCATTGTTTGATAAACATAACGACCTCGACCACGAAATCCTGCGTTTACAAGCCCAGAGTGGAAATAGTCTTAACGACAAAATAGCCACCTTAAAGAAGGAAAAACTACGCCTTAAAGATGAGCTATACCGCATTTTACGAGAGGAGTCTGAGGCTAGAGCCTGATAGTTATACTATCGTTCAAATGCAAAAAACCCGCCGAAGAGCGGGTTATTTTTTGATTTTATTGAGGATGAATAACGGATGATTTTGACTTATACCAACCAAAACAAACGCAATAGCAAATTCCGGCGGTTAGGCTGACAGAAAAAATCAACAGGCCATTCATTTCATCTGGTGTTGATTGAGCAATCATCGGAGCAACAAGACCAATAAATGCGCCGGATAATACACTGCACAAAAATGCCCAATGAAACGACCAGCCTTCCCTTAACATATACCCTGTTTGAATTGCCAACAGCCCAAAAGGTATCAGACCAAATAGAAAAGCCACAAACAGCGGAACAACGATCATGACGAATCCCAGAAAGCCCATCAGCGCTTCACCAATATCGGGAAACTCGTAAGTGATACAACCAATAAAAACACAGAGTATTGGGGCGGCGAAAATATGAAAAAGTGCAATAAACAGCCATGGAACTACTCTTTTATTCAATTCCATTTTTTATATTCCTGATATTTGGTACCCAATGCATCATAACAAGATTTCTCTTCTTCTGGATAACTGACTGTTATCAGGGCTTTTCTAATACTTCGATTACCTTTTTCTGTTATCTAACCCAATTCCACAAAAATTTCCGTTGCATTGCAAAATCGCCTCAATATACTATATATATATACAGTATTATATGGATGCTACTGAGGTTCAAAATGCAAGTTGAAATTTCTATTCGCAAAGAAGATCCGTTACCGGGTGGAGCAGAAGCCGCATTAAAAGAAGAGCTGGAAAAACGTCTGCTGTGCCATTTTGCCGATGTTCGCGTCAGAGTTCGGCGTGGTAGCGCTAACGATGTGACCGTATTGGGCGGTATGAAAACCGATAAAGAGCTGGTTACTGAAATACTACAACAAACCTGGGAAAGTGCAGAAGACTGGTTTGAAGCCTATCAGTAAATAGAAAGCCCCCAAATCTTTATCAGAAATTGGGGGCTTTTTATCGGTCAAAGAGGCTAACCCTAAGGGTTATTCTTCATCAGACTCCGGTGTTGTGTCTGCATCATCCGTATCCGATGGCTGATTTTGCATCTCTTCGGTGTTTTCATCACCGCAAATGCTTTCATCATCATCTTCTTCCGGCTCAACAACACGCTGCAAGCCAACAACATTCTCGTCTTCTGCGGTACGAATCAGAGTAACACCATGAGTATTACGACCCACTACGCTGACTTCTGATACGCGAGTACGAACCAGCGTACCGGCATCGGTGATCATCATAATCTGATCGCACTGATCAACCTGAACCGCACCAACGACACGACCATTACGTTCACTCACCTTAATGGAGATTACGCCCTGAGTCGCACGAGATTTGGTAGGATAATCAGACAATCCGGTACGTTTACCGTAACCGTTTTGCGTTACGGTCAGGATTTCACCCTCACCACGTGGAACAATCAGCGAAACAACGCGATCGTCATCACTTAGTTTGATACCACGTACACCAGCAGCGGTACGACCCATTGGGCGCACACCTTTAATGGTGCCATCTTCCAGTTTCTCTTCTTCCAGGAAGCGAACAACCTTCCCTTCTGCTGAGAACAGCATGATCTCATTAGTGCCGTCAGTTAAATCAACACCAATCAGCTCATCACCCTCATTCAGATTGACGGCAATAATACCGGCACTGCGTGGGCGGCTAAATTCGGTCAGCTGAGTTTTCTTCACGGTACCGTTGGCGGTAGCCATAAAGACATTCAGACCGGCTTCATATTCGCGTACTGGTAGAATAGCCGTAATACGTTCATCCTGTTCCAGCGGCAGAATATTAATGATAGGACGACCACGAGCACCACGGCTGGCTTCTGGCAATTGATAAACTTTCAACCAATACAGGCGACCACGACTGGAGAAGCACAGAATAGTGTCATGGGTGTTAGCCACCAACAGACGTTCAATAAAGTCTTCTTCTTTAATACGTGCTGCTGACTTACCTTTACCACCACGACGCTGAGCTTCATAGTCAGATAACGGCTGATACTTCACATATCCCTGATGGGATAAGGTAACAACCACATCTTCCTGAGTAATCAGGTCTTCAATATTGATATCGGCGGTATTAGCAGTAATTTCAGTACGGCGAGGATCGTTATACTGATCGCGAATCGCTTCAAGCTCTTCACGGATAACTTCCATCAAACGTTCCGGGCTTTCAAGAATAAACAGCAGCGCAGCAATTTGTGTCAGCAGCTCTTTATACTCATCCAGCAGTTTTTCATGCTCAAGGCCAGTCAGGCGGTGTAAACGTAACTCAAGGATCGCCTGAGCCTGCTGTTCGGTCAGATAATATTTACCATCGCGAATGCCATACTCTGGCTCCAGCCACTCAGGACGAGCTGCATCGTTACCAGCGCGCTCAAGCATTGAGGCTACGTTGCCCAGTTCCCATGGGCGAGCTAACAAGCCCATTTTCGCATCGGCTGGTGTTGCCGCCGCACGGATCAGCTCAATAATTGGATCGATGTTAGCTAATGCGATAGCCAGACCTTCCAAAATATGAGCACGTTCACGCGCTTTACGCAGTTCAAAAATAGTCCGGCGGGTAACGACTTCACGGCGGTGACGAACAAACGCCTCCAGCATCTCTTTCAGGCCCAACAACTTTGGTTGTCCCTGATGGAGTGCCACCATGTTGATGCCAAACGTAACCTGAAGTTGAGTTTGGGAATACAGGTTATTCAACACCACTTCCGCTACTGCGTCGCGCTTAACTTCAATCACAACACGCATACCATCTTTATCAGATTCGTCGCGTAGTGCGCTGATACCCTCAACTTTCTTATCTTTTACCAGCTCAGCAATTTTTTCAATTAACCGGGCTTTGTTCACTTGATAAGGAATTTCGTGAACAAGAATGGTTTCGCGACCGCTTTTTTCATCAACTTCGATTTCTGCACGAGCGCGAATATAAATTTTACCACGGCCGGTTCTGTAGGCTTCTTCGATGCCGCGACGACCATTGATGATGGCTGCCGTCGGGAAGTCAGGACCAGGGATGTGTTCCATCAGCCCTTCAAGACTGATATTTTCATCCTCAATAAAGGCCAGACAACCATTGATTACTTCCACCAGGTTATGAGGTGGTATGTTGGTTGCCATACCAACGGCGATACCAGAAGAACCGTTAACCAGCAGGTTAGGAATTCTGGTTGGTAATACCGTGGGGATTTGTTCTGTTCCGTCGTAGTTAGGCCCAAAGTCAACGGTCTCTTTATCCAGATCCGCCAACAGGTCGTGAGCCATTTTAGACATACGAATTTCGGTATAACGCATCGCCGCCGCTGAGTCACCGTCAATAGAACCGAAGTTCCCCTGACCATCAACCAGCATATAGCGCAATGAGAACGGCTGGGCCATACGAACAATGGTATCGTAGACCGCGCTATCTCCATGTGGGTGGTATTTACCGATTACGTCGCCAACTACACGCGCCGATTTTTTATATGGTTTGTTCCAGTCATTACCAAGCACGTTCATAGCGAACAATACGCGGCGGTGTACTGGCTTCAGGCCGTCTCGAACATCAGGTAATGCGCGTCCAACAATTACAGACATCGCATAATCAAGATATGAGTTTTTAAGCTCATCTTCGATGTTGACCGGCATAATTTCTCTGGCAAGGTCGCTCATGGAGCCGCTATCCCTCTATTATTATCAGCCCGGAAAAGGTGCAAAATTATATCATATCTCGCGGCTTGTTTCTAATTTTCACCACGTTATCTTGCCCGAAAAGTATAGACGGTGGCGTTTAATTTATTTCTGCTGCTCCCTCAGCCGCCCCAGCCATGTGTTGTACCAGAAAAGGCCGCTTAATCGTTCAGGCAAAATAGATCCTGCAAAGTGATGAAAAGCGTCAACAGCCGACTCAACCTAACCCATTCCCGATAAACTCATGTATAATTGCCAGCCCTGTAGCGAATTGTCGGATAACTCCTATGCACTCATCAGAAAACGTTGACCAGAAAGAGATTGCTAAATTTGAAGCGGTAGCTTCACGCTGGTGGGATCTTGAAGGTGAATTTAAGCCCCTTCACCAAATTAACCCATTGCGTCTGGACTACATTCAACAACGCGCGGATGGAATCTTTGGTAAAAGAATTCTCGATGTTGGCTGCGGCGGCGGTATTCTCTCTGAAAGTATGGCTAAAGAAGGTGCTAACGTTACTGGTTTAGATATGGGTTCGGAACCGCTGTTAGTGGCCCGCCTGCACGCAATAGAAAGCGGTGTTCCTGTCGAGTATGTTCAGGAAACTGTTGAGGCTCATGCCCTGGAAAATCAGGGACATTACGACATTGTGACCTGTATGGAGATGCTGGAGCATGTGCCCGACCCCGCCTCGGTTATTCGTGCTTGTGCAAAGCTGGTTAAGCCGGGTGGTCATGTGTTTTTCTCAACCATTAATCGCAATACTAAAGCCTGGTTAATGCTGGTTGTAGGCGCTGAATATGTGATGAATATGGTGCCAAAAGGAACCCATGATGCCAATAAGTTCATTCGCCCTTCAGAGTTGATTAGCTGGGTTGACAGCACCACTCTTCGCGATCGTCATATTACCGGACTTCACTATAACCCACTATTACAAACCTTTAAGTTGGGTGGTAGCGTCGATGTAAACTATATGTTGCACTGCACCAATGATTCCGGGGTATAACCATTAATATAACAGGGTTATTAAACAACATATTTTCTGCATAATTCATTTTTATTTCTTGACTGCTTAAGAAAACGACGGTTTGAAAAATTTTTACATCAAACCGTTAAAAATTTATTTACCATCTAATATCATAATAACCTAAGACCAGACGGGAGCTTAGCGCGCTTATCCCAGAAGTTATCCACACAAATCCCCTGTTTTGTTCACTTGCAAAAATCCTCACAGACCACTATCTTGTAGCTCATGCACTTAATTCCCACTATATGTTGTGTTTTTATCGTGCAATTACACCTTAAACCTTTTACCCATGCTGGTGTAAGCCATAAATTCTCACGGAAAGGTAGTATTACGCTATGAATCAAAGTCTATTAGTCACTAAACGCGATGGTCGCAAGGAACGAATTAATCTCGATAAAATTCATCGGGTCATTGATTGGGCTGCAGAAGGTCTGCACAACGTCTCCGTTTCTCAGGTTGAGCTTCGTTCACACATTCAGTTTTACGATGGTATCCGAACCTCTGACATCCATGAGACGATTATCCGTGCTGCTGCGGACTTAATTTCGCGTGATTCTCCGGACTATCAATATTTAGCAGCCCGCCTGGCTATCTTCCATTTGCGTAAGAAAGCCTACGGTCAGTTTGAACCACCTGCGCTTTATGCTCATGTTAAGAACATGGTTGAGCAAGGAAAATATGATAAGCATCTGATGGAAGATTACACTCAGGAAGAGTTTGAGCAGATGAATGACTTCATTGACCACTGGCGTGATATGAACTTCTCCTATGCGGCGGTTAAACAGCTGGAAGGTAAATATCTGGTACAAAACCGCGTTACCGGTGAAGTTTATGAAAGTGCTCAGTTCCTTTATATTTTAGTGGCTGCTTGCCTGTTCTCCCGCTATCCGCGTGAAACTCGCCTTGATTACGTTAAGCGTTTTTATGATGCGATTTCCACCTTTAAAATTTCACTACCTACGCCAATTATGGCAGGGGTTCGTACCCCTACCCGTCAATTCAGCTCCTGCGTATTGATTGAGTGCGGTGATAGTCTGGATTCCATTAACGCCACCGCCAGTGCCATTGTGAAATACGTTTCTCAACGCGCCGGTATCGGGATTAATGCGGGACGTATTCGCGCTCAGGGTAGCCCAATCCGTAATGGTGAAGCCTTCCATACGGGTTGTATTCCGTTCTACAAGCACTTCCAGACCGCAGTTAAATCCTGTTCTCAGGGTGGCGTGCGCGGTGGAGCAGCAACAGTATTTTATCCACTATGGCATTTAGAAGTGGAAAGCCTGCTGGTATTAAGAAACAACCGCGGCGTTGAAGAGAACCGTGTTCGTCATATGGACTATGGCGTTCAGTTAAACAAACTGATGTATCAACGTCTGGTGAAGAACGAAAGCATTACTCTGTTCAGCCCATCTGATGTACCAGGGCTGTATGATGCCTTCTTCGCCGATCAGGACGAATTTGAGCATCTGTATGTCAAATATGAAGCGGATTCGTCCATTCGTCAGCGTCAGGTTAAAGCCGTAGAACTGTTCTCTCTGATGATGCAGGAACGTGCTTCAACCGGTCGTATCTACATCCAAAACGTTGACCACTGTAATACCCATAGCCCGTTTGATCCGGCGGTGGCTCCTGTACGCCAGTCAAACCTGTGTCTGGAAATTGCGCTGCCAACCAAACCGCTGAACGACATTAACGATGAAAACGGTGAGATTGCCCTTTGTACGCTGTCTGCCTTTAACCTGGGTGTGATTGACAGTCTGGACGAGTTAGAAGAGCTGGCAACGCTGGCGGTACGCTCTCTGGATGCGCTGCTGGATTATCAGGATTATCCGATTCTGGCCGCTAAACTAGGCTCAATGGGTCGTCGTACTCTGGGTATTGGCGTAATTAACTATGCCTATTATCTGGCGAAGAATGGAGTTCGTTATTCCGACGGTAGCGCAAACGGCCTGACTCACAGAGCCTTTGAAGCTATTCAGTACTATTTGTTGAAAGCCTCTAATGAGCTGGCCCGTGAACAAGGCCCATGCCCGTGGTTTGATCAAACGCGTTATGCCCAGGGCATTCTGCCAATTGATAACTACAAGAAGGATCTGGACTCCCTGTGTAATGAGCCCCTGCGCTATGACTGGGAAGCATTACGCCAGAGCATCAAAACTCACGGCCTGCGTAACTCCACGTTATCAGCCCTGATGCCTTCTGAGACTTCATCGCAAATCTCCAATGCTACCAATGGCATTGAGCCACCGCGTGGCTACATCAGTATCAAAGCATCCAAAGACGGTATTTTACGTCAGGTGGTTCCTGACTATGAAAAACTGAACAATCGCTATGAGCTGCTATGGGACTTGCCAAACAACGATGGCTACTTACATCTGGTTGGTTTAATGCAGAAATTTATCGATCAGTCGATTTCTGCTAACACCAACTATGACCCAACCCGTTTCCCGGGTGGCAAAGTACCAATGAAGCAACTGCTGAAAGATCTACTGACAGCCTATAAATACGGCGTGAAAACCCTCTATTACCAAAACACCCGTGATGGTGCCGAGGATTCTCAGGAAGATTTATTACCAGCCAAGCAAGAAGATGATGGCTGCGAAAGCGGCGCATGTAAGATTTAATCATTTTCAGGGGGCAATTGCCCCCTATCACAGGGATATATTATGCCTCATACCTATACTACGTTCTCACAGACTAAGAACGATCAGCTAAAAGAACCCATGTTCTTTGGCCAACCGGTTAACGTTGCACGTTATGACCAGCAAAAACATGAGCTATTTGAAAAGCTGATCGAGAAGCAGCTCTCTTTCTTCTGGCGTCCTGAAGAAGTTGATGTTTCCCGCGATCGTATTGACTATCAGGTGCTGCCCGATCACGAAAAACATATTTTTATCAGTAATCTGAAATATCAAACTCTGCTGGATTCTATTCAGGGCCGCAGCCCTAACGTAGCCTTCCTGCCGCTGATTTCGATTCCTGAGCTGGAAACCTGGGTAGAAACCTGGTCTTTCTCTGAAACCATTCACTCACGCTCTTACACGCACATTATCCGTAATATCGTTAATGACCCGGCGATTGTGTTTGATGACATCGTTTCTAACGAAGAGATCCTGAAGCGCGCTAAAGATATTTCCGGCTATTACGATGATCTGATTACCATGAGTAATTACTATCATCTGCTGGGAGAAGGTACCCATCAGGTCAATGGTAAATCGGTCACTATTAATTTACGTGCATTGAAAAAGCAGCTTTATCTCTGTCTGATGAGCGTAAATGCCCTGGAAGCCATTCGTTTCTACGTTAGCTTTGCCTGCTCATTTGCCTTCGCTGAACGTGAACTAATGGAAGGTAACGCCAAAATTATCAAACTGATTGCCCGCGACGAAGCACTACATCTGACCGGCACTCAACATATGATCAATTTGATGCGTGCCGGTAATGACGATCCGGAAATGGTAGAGATTGCCAAAGAGTGCGAACAACAATGCTATGACCTGTTTGTTCTGGCAGCTCAACAGGAAAAAGAGTGGGCAGACTATCTGTTCCGTGATGGTTCTATGATTGGCCTGAACAAAGATATTCTTTGCCAGTATGTGGAGTATATTACCAACATCCGTATGCAGGCAGTTGGTTTGACGCTACCGTTTGAAACCCGCTCCAACCCAATTCCGTGGATTAACGCCTGGTTAGTTTCTGACAACGTTCAGGTAGCACCTCAGGAAGTTGAAGTGAGTTCTTATCTGGTTGGTCAGATTGACTCTGAAGTTAATGCTGACGATTTAAGTGATTTTGAGCTTTAAGTATTTTGTTATGTTTGCATGAGGCTGGATTATCACAAGCCAGCCTCATTATTTATCTCTCCTTTATCGAAAATTTAAAATAACATATTGATTTATAAAAATTAAATAAAAATATGATTTTTATTACCATTCGATTCCAGACATAACTCCTCTCATATATTTATCAGTGATACCATATGCAAGACATCTGTTACATATCAGGCTCATAGTTCGTTAATACTACAAAAACACCCCACTGGCATGAGGAAGACCACTTAAAACCCTGCCCATTATCCGTCTGCATGGAAACACCCTCACTGGCGTGGGGAAGACATTGCGTGTACTTGCGTCTTGCATTAGTAATAAGAAACACCCCCACTCGCGTGGGGAAGACTCTGTCGCGTAACAATTGTAAACCGTTTATTCTGAAACACCCCCACTGGCGTGGGGAAGACAACGCAACACACATATCTGCAAATTTAACAGAAGAAACACCCCCACTGGCGTGGGGAAGACATGTACGGGCAATATTTTCTTGTCCGTTTTTGGGAAACACCCCCACTGGCGTGGGGAAGACGTGGGAATCACTGTACAATCATGCTAACATCAAGAAACACCCCCACTGGCGTGGGGAAGACGCTTCACACCACAAACGAACCGGTAAATTTTTGGAAACACCCCCACTGGCGTGGGGAAGACCGCCGCCAGTGCCAACTTCGTGCCCGTCGCCCTGAAACACCCCCACTGGCGTGGGGAAGACCCGCTGAGGTCGAGGCTCCCACTGACCGTCAGAGAAACACCCCCACTGGCGTGGGGAAGACACCAATATATTGTAAAAGAACCACGTATGTCACCTCTATGTTGTGGTTAGAGTTGACTCAACGTTTCGAATACCAACTGCAAACCAGATATTTCTGTCTGTTGCTTTTTGGTGGCACCGATAATGCGAATGCTGTATCCCGGAGGTGTAGGTAGAGAGCGAAAGATAATAACGCCAGCATCTGGCGGACAGTACTCAACCAGATATTCGGTCACTTTAATCGCGACTGAATCCTTAAGACCAGAAACGAAAACATTTGGTTTGGGTTCAACAAACCAAAGTTTCATTCGTCCCCGAACTGCAGGAGGTAGATCATTCGCGATTACGACGAGCATCCTTTAATCCCATCAAAGTGGTTATGTCATTGGAAACTCTCGCCAACAGATCCATCTCAATAACTCGTTGACGAAACGAAGAAGAAACCTTTTGTTTGTTATAACTCCCCGCCATATCGCGAGTAAGACTAAATGCCAAATCAATACACAATGATTCTTTGTATAAATCTGCCATGTCATAAACAAACGGTAGTGGGCTTCCGGAATGAATAAACCCAATATGAGGAGAAAAGCCCATTGCGTGGATAGCAGAACAGAGAATACCGTACAAAGCTGAATTACAGGCAGTGAGCACCTGATTAGTCATATCGCTTAAGGTAAACTTACCGGGTGTAAAGTTACGGCCTTTCCAATTAATCCCGTATTCTTCCGCTTTTTGCTGATATAACGCACGAACCCGATACCCTTCCATGCCCATCATTTCTTTTAATGGTTTATCAGTTAAATCTGCATCAGAAAAACGCATTGCATACATCTTACGGGCAACATCAAGAGATAACTTATCGTTAGCGGCAAGTTGAATTTGCCGTTTCAAATTACGAGTATCAGCCGTCGGCAGAAACCCTGCTGCATAAAACAACAGGCTATCTTCTCCCACCCAACACACCGAACAATTGGCTGCCACAGTGGTTTTAATCGCATCGTGAGTTACTGAAGTTCCTGGCCCAAGCAACAGCGTATTCAGCGTAGCCACCGGTAACGGAACAACATTACCTTCTGAATCAACCCATTTCACGCTGCTATCATCAATTTCCAGTCGCCCACGTTCCAGATAGATAAAAGGGTACTTATCTTTCACTTGAGGTAATGAGTCTCGTGTTATTTTTACAAACAGCCGGGTTCCCTGAGCCACTGAGTTACTCCTGCCAATCCTGTAAAGTGACACGTCGATCCCGATACTGTTTCTGAGTACCAAAGCATAGGGGAACATCATTTAGCGTAATAACCTCTCCCTCATACTCACCTTGTAATACTCTAAAACTGAACAGACGTTGTTTTTCTGTGGCTAACGCTACCGCTTTTTCTCCTGCAACCTGCGCACTCTCAAACGTTCCCTGATAAATTATCTCTGTGGGTGCACAGCATTTGCGCCCCAAATAAAGATCCCAAACCGGAGCTATCAGATGCTGCACAATATTGGCACAATGACGTTCCGGTACCTGTAACAACACTGCAAAAACCATGTCCTGCACGTAATAGCGGTAAGTGAGTTTTGTTCCTCCTCCGACCGCTTTTTTACCTTCGCTGGTTTTCGGAATAAGTAACGATTGCCACGGATCGCTATCATCATAGCCACTCCCCACCATCTGAAAATCCATCAACAGGGGTTGGCGAACCGCACGATCTTCTTTACTATTTTTTCGTCCAAAAGCAACAATCTGCATATCGCCCTCAGACAATTCAGATAGCAATTCCCTCTGTTCACCACCCGCCCCGAGTGCACAGCAGATCAAACCCAGTACACCGGATTTGGTTGGAAAGGTTAAGGTATCACGTCGACCAAATTTAGAATCGTTACCCCATGCCTGGAGCGGTGCCTCCAACCAGAGCAACAAATAAGGTGCTGTCATAATTCACCTCATCCCAGTTCTGGTTGTAGAACTTGTGTTGTCATTTCTACTCGTTGATCGGTGAGTGTATTTGTCAGTTTATTGATAAGATCGTCAATGCTGAAATTATCATCCTCACCCCAGTCAAAACTGGTAATTTTGCCAAACAGTGAACCAGAAAGTTTTTCTTTTTTATCTAACCAACTTTTCATTGCAACAATACTTGGTTGCAGGTAGCTGCCATTTTCCGCTTTAACTGCTGATTCAAAAGGAACCTGTAAACGTTGCCCTTTACGAACGAATACGCGTGCAAAATCCCAAGGGCTGGCACCCGACATGGTGGTCTGACGGGCACTGGGTACAGCCAGAAATAGCGCCTGAGTAAAAGCCTTCACTGCAATTTGTAATTCTTTCGTACTGAGTGTCTGTGCCAGTTGCCCGATATCCAGACTGATATAACGATAATAGGTTGCGGCATTAAACTCTAAACTACCCATATGCGCAGAGCGTTGTGTTTGCTCAAGATCATCTAGTGCAGTAAAAAACTCCACTTCATTACTGACTTTATGGGTAGAAATGGCATGCGAAAATGAGGCAGCAGCCTCGACGTTTAACTCTGCCGTTTTTGCCACCATACGGCCAAATAGAGCAATATCCAACGCATCAAGTGCGGGTGTAATTGCTTTTTTAGCGACTTTAGCCAGTTCTTTCTCTTTAATCTTCTCTACATCAAAAGCCTGTTCTTTAGCATATTCAGCTAAACAGCGAGCTTCATCTGCGCTGATAAATAACAGTGTGTCATCACTCAGATAAGCTGCTATTTTCTCACTACAGGCTAACGCCATTTCTTCATTAGCACCCATCTTACGGCAGGCTTCTGCAATAAATTCCGCCACTTTTTTGGTGCGAGTACCCAGCTTAACGCCCAACTCTGACAATGCCAAACGCACCTGTCGTTTCCAACATTGTGAACTCACTCGCGCACGAGTAACCCCGCCCACTAAGGCCGTTTTGGGGGCACCAACGTCATCACGGTTCAGACAGGTCACCGGAAACGATTGTAAAATATGGTATTCAATACGAATGCTATTCAAACAGTTGCTCATGATCATTCCTTAATTATTCAAAAATAGCGTCTATATGTGGGGAGATTTGCAATAAGCCACAGCCAAAGGTGCGTCCACGTCCAATGCCACGAGAAAAGCTATGGCTAAACTTAACCAGGTCGGTCACCTGCAAAATACCCTGTAGATGAGCCTGCGCCAGCGTCACTGGGTTTTGCTGTTTATCACTAAAGTTCAGCACATTTATTTGGTTAACCTGCAAAGCATGAGGAATGACATGAAATCCCCAGCTAAGCGGTGCCCGTTCACTAAACCACTGCGCCACTGCTTCACGTCCACGTACCGCTATTAATTTATGGGATTTAGCATCGCGCCGCGTGGGGTTAACAATAACCTGAAATCGGTAATGAGAATGGTTTAGAAAACCCATTGGTAGCGGTTTAGTTTCTACAGCTCCATAACCTTCTGGCGTTTTCGTTGCAGGTGGGCGATCTGAAAGCAGCAAAATTTGGCGATGCAAGCTGTTACCCCCTTTATCGGCATAGACAATACCGCTGGCGGTACTGGCTTGCTTTTGCCGATCGGTTCGAATATCAGTAAACAGGCTATAAACCACCCTATGCAGGGAATAGGCATCAGTAACGCGCAGCCCACGAATTGCCTGACGATCAAGTTGCAACACGCTGGCAAAAAGAGAAGGATTCATTTCACCTCCGCTTGATCTAAAGCTATGCCACCGTAGAACTCCTGCGCCCACTGAGTCTTAATCTTCTGAGTATCCCAATGAAACTTCAATAATTGTTGTAATAAGCGGCTGTAATCCAGAGACTGACCCGCTTTGCTGCTAATCATAGTTAACAGAGGTCGTAAAATTCGACATAGTTCTTGAGTACTATCACAGGCCAGTACGCGACGCAGTTTCGCTTTTGCCTGATTACTTTCGTTGCCATCGTCATAACAGGCTGCGATTGCTCTTCCTAAGCTAAGCGAACCATTTTGACCAATCTGTGCTTTTGCAACGGCAGCAGCTACCGTGGTATAGGGCAACCGCTGGTTTTCCCATTCCAAATTAATATTAAATGCAGCTAAAAGCTCCCAGCACTGGTATTCAGTTGCGGGGTTATCCGCTCGCCGCAGGCGGGCAGCAAAGCCTTTATTATCATTACAACGTTGTAAAATGTAACTGATGAATTGGCTGGCTTGATCTTGCCGCACCGCTTTATCGGCAACTGAATCAGATACGATCATTGAACCTCCTGTTGAAGATATTTGTTCAGGCATGGGCGATGTTTTGCCCAAGCATCAATTTGTCGGGCGGTTTCGTTTGGGCAGTACTGGTTATAGGCTTGCTGAGCATAATCAATAAAACATCGACGCAGAGGTAAAGTTTGAGTAGGATCTCGACTGCCACAGGCAACCACTAAGGCAGAAAAATTGTGCTCACAGAGTTGCCAAAATAGACCTGTGGTTTGAGCCGCGAAATTACTTCCGTCCATATTTTGTGACTTAAAATAACCGCTACAAGCACCGTATAGTGATTTAGCCATGCTCTCTAAATTACTAACCTGTCGTTTTAATTCAGCAAACCAATCAGCTCCCATCTGGCTGCTGATTAGCCAAATTTCTGACTCCACCATATCATCACTACCAGAAACATATTGTTCACCTGCGTTACTACTAACCCGCATACCACCACTCCAAATAGCAAAAGTTGGCGTATGATGACGAGCACGAGGAACAGCCAATCTCAGTTGATAACATTCAGCGCCCCCTTTATCATGACCAATAAAACTCAGTAAAGACGTGAGCTGACGCCACGGGCGGCGATCGGTTTCTACCCATATCGCTTTGAACTCTTTACCACCAGTATTAACAGCAACAGTTGGATCCCACATCCCCTCTTTATAACCCAAATGGGATACTCCTTCGGAATAATGCAACCCAGCATCAGTCAACAGGCAAAAACGGGCGACAGGGATTAATCGCCCCATCAGGGTTTGCTTTAGCTTACCGGCTACGGCGCAATCCTCTCCCTCTGGCATTCGCTCCCACGGTGGCGTGCCTAATCCCCCTGAAAACATTGTCATACCAGCAACGTCCACTTGGGTTAACAGATTCAACCACAGGCTTTGTAATAAGTGTTCACCCAAACAGAAGCTATGCAATAACCCCATATGTGCAACTGACGGGCCAGGGCTACCGGTTTTAGGTTTACCTTTTTCGTTGCTTTTACCGTAATAACCTTCACTAAGTACTACGCTGTTATCCGTTTTCTTTCCACCCAAGGCAAAACTCATCAGAGTAACAATTAATAACGCTTTTTGAGCATCACTGAGCGATTTTTCCATCTGCCATTGGCTAAGCACGGTGGTATTACCTGTAGAGACTTCAGGTAATACTGCGCCATAGGGTTTAATTTCAGCCCAACAAATTGCCGGCATTTGCAGAAAAGGAAGATCGCCATATAGCCAAAATCGATCGTGCCACTGAGTTAAATAATTCAGACACCGTTCACTCATACCCTGCCAACCTATCTGCTGCCATGCATCGTCGTCATCTGGCGTAGCCGCTGCTTGCGCTATAGCTAACAGCAATTTCATTAAAGCAATTTTTTGTACTGGTGTTCCCCCTAATGCCCGATATTCTGGCTGGCTGAACAGCTGCCGAAGGCTGACATTACCTACATCTACCACCGGGATCCACGGTTCATCAACAAGGTTAAAATATTTTTCCATCAGGTAATTATCCCTTATGTTTTATAATGCGAAACCCTAAGTCGTCACGGTATTGCAAAACGCCGTCAGGATGTAACTGAGTCCCTTGCCAGCCAAAAAGATCGCCACAGTCATCCACCAGTGCAATTCGTAGTTTGGCTTTGTCATCATCACGATCTCCCACATATAGGCAGTGATCTAAACCAATGTGGATCAACCAACGACGCGGCAGTTTTTCTGGCACCGTATCTATCGGCACACGCACCATTTGTTCAGTGAGCTTGGCACTGATTTGTCGCCATGCCCTTTTTGATAGTTGATGGCTGTACTGTGGAATCAACACGGTTTCACCATTCATTAATGTCAGGCTGGTTGTTTGTTGTTGCGGCTGAGGGATAATTGCGCGTAGCAGTAATAGATCAATGGTTTCACGTTCGCTATAACGCGTTGCCACCTCTTCTGGCAAAGTGGAACCCGCCTGAGACAAAGTCAGATTAGCCAGTTGCCGTAACACTTTTCGGCCCTTACGTTGCCGGTCGCCTTCATCAAGCTGGTACAACCATTTATTCATTTCACTCTGTTCTTCTCGGATACAGTAGGTCGCTTCGATTAATGGACGAATGTCATCAGGCAACGTCACTTGTTGACGCTGATGCCAAACTTCTAAACTTCGGCATAATATATAGGGGGCATATACTGCCGAACTAGCACCAAACTGTTGCTGAGGCTGTTGAATCGCAACACTCAATTCAGGCGCAACAATCCATACTTCACAGCGAGCAGTAAAAGGGCGGGGGGTTGTGACATGACGCCATAGGCGCCCAAAACGCTGTAATAACATATCCGTCGGGCAAAAACGGGTTATCAAAAAATCGGCATCAATATCCAGCGATTGCTCCAACACCTGAGTGCCCACCAGAATTCTGCCCTGCTGCTGACGGGTCAGATGATCCTCTTTGCCAAACAATTTTACCCACTTCGCTTCGTTCATCTGACGGCCCTGAACATGATAGCGAGAGTGAAGCAAACCACAGGCAATACCCATCTCAGCCGCATTAGCCGCCAGATCCAAATAACGCTCTTGCGCATCAGCAACGGTATTTTCTATCCACAAGACTTGCTGCCCTTCCTCTGCCCGGCTTAGAGCCTCCTCAATTGCTTGAGAATCAGAAGAGAATTTAATCGCAATGGATTGTGGTTGGGGTGGCGATGCGGGGATTTCTGTTGCAATATTGGTAGTCGTCGGCACTGCCGTGATTAACGGATAGGCATCACTGTATAGCTCATGGTCAGGCAGTAGTTCAGATCTACGTGCTCGACTAAGGGTGGCGCTAAGAATAATGACGGTACAGTGCATATCTCGCAGTAGCTTGACCAACGCCTGCATAATGGTACCGGTGTAGATATCATAACTATGCACCTCGTCCAGAATGACTACTTTACCCGCCAGACCAAACGCCCGAACAAAACCATGTTTAACGTGCATCGCCGCCATCAGTGCCTGATCGAGTGTACCTACGGCAAACGGTGCCAGTAACCCGCGCTTTTTACATTCAAACCATGACCGCCCAAGATCGCCCTCTTCACCCAATATAGTTTGAGTTAACCATGCCTGTCCGTGTAGCAACAAAGCCTGACGCTGCGGACACGAATCGTCCAAAACGGTTTGTAAAAAGTGATTGAAACGATCGTAGATTTTATTCGAGGTCAGCTGTGTGGGCAGAGCAAAATAGATGCCTGAAGCCTGTCCGGTCTGCATCATCTGATAAGCAGCATACAACGCTGCTTCAGTTTTGCCTAGTCCCATAGGGGCTTCTAATACATAAACACCAGGACCAGAAATGGATTCAATAAATTGCTGTTGTATTTGACGCGCAGAGAAACCAAACACCTGTTGAAAACTGAGATCGTTCTTAAATTTAGATGTAATAAAACCAGCATCAGACAGTGTGATATCAATCAATGGCTCCCACGCTACTTCGGGATCGTCAAAATACTCACTGGAACCAATCCAGTCAGCCACAGAAGTTAACCCCGCAACTATTCTGGCCTGTGCTGGAGTTACTTTTTCTGGCCAATTACTCTGTAGATTAGTTTTTAGTGCGTTAAGCAAATGAACCCGTTCTTCTTGCCAGGGTTGCGCACCAAAAATTTCATCGCTAGCAGTGTATTGTGCAACTGTGGGACTGAATCCGTGATGTTGACCTGCAATTTCAGCTACCAGAGGTGCCAGATTTAAGGCTTTAAGCGTAACCTGGCTAACACCTGCATGACCTTTCCATTGCTCCTCATGCTGAGGATTGACGTACTGTAATGCCGGGTGAGAATTGGGCAAATAACTATCGGTGGCTCGAAATATTTTTTCTACGAACGTTGGCGACACTTTACCCACATCATGTGCGGCAGAAACCAGTTCACTACCTTCTGGAAACAAAACATCACGTAAAGCAACGGGATAATACGCCATTAGCTTCCTGGCAACATTTCCAACAATCAAACAATGAGTATATACATCACGACCAAGAATCGTTTTTCCATCAGGTGTTTTTCTGGTTTTAGCCGGACATCTGATATAAGGAATACTGATTATGGCATTGCTATTACGCGGGATCCTCATCAAATATCCTTTTAATTATCAAGACGTCAAATCTTGTAAAGGATATTCGGTTTGTGATGAAGTAAACTGTTAAATTCATCACACAATTAACAAAACAAAAACACGCTTTATTATAAAAAAAACACCGTTGTTAAACGGTGTTTTAAATTCAATTGGATACAACCAGAAGATTTATTGGTTATACCACCATCGGTGCCAGCATAAAGCCAAAGGCGACACCTGCAACAATACCACCCAGCCCCGGCAGCATAAATGGGTGGTTTAGTACATATTTGCCGACCCGGGTTGTACCGGTAGTATCAAACTCCATTGCTGCCAGTGAAGTTGGATATGTCGGTAATACGAATACCCCGGTAACCGCCACATAAGATGCAAGAATAGCCCAGGTGGGAACACCCAATGCCACCGCCAGTGGAATAATCAGTGGCGTGGTCGCCCCTTGAGAATAAAGCAATGCACAGGTACCAAAGAGTACTAATGCCAACAACATTGGATATTGAGCCAACACATCACCAGCAATCTCCTTGATTTGTACCATATGGGCATCCACGAAGGTGGTTCCCAACGTAACAATACCGAGAATAACCGCTACCGAGCTCATGCCTGCTCTAAAGGTCGGTGCCAAAACAATCGAAGTGGTTGAGGTTTTACAAAAGACTACCATCAGACAGGCAGCGCTCATCATACAGATGATAATAATGTCTCTTGTTCCCATCGGTTTACCGATATCGAACCCCGGACGCAGTTGTGGGAACGCCGCCAGAATAACAATAGCTATCGTTGCCAGCAGGAACAGACCAACGGACAGTTTTGCGCCCTTGGTATCTTCCCCTTTCTTCTCTTCGTATTTACGTACCAGCCCTTGCTGCAGGCGTTCCAGATAAACTTCATCGTCTTCCAGTTCACAGCCCTGACGAGAAGCAATAAAAGCCGCCACCATTGCTGCCACAAATGATGCGGGTAAACATACCGCCATTACCTGAATAAAAGTAATACCGTTACCTTCCATAATGGTCAGCATTGCCGCCATTGCCGCACTGATTGGTGAACCGGAAATCGCTATCTGAGAAGCCACCACAGAACCGGCTAACGTTCTGGAAGGACGAATACCGGACTCTTTCGCTACCTCGGCAATAACCGGTAAAGTTGAGAAAACAATAAATCCTGTCCCTGCCATAATGGTCATGGTCCAGGTAATTATTGGAGCGATAATATTGATATATTTAGGATTGCGTCGCATAAATGCCCCGGCAACCCGAACTAAATAATCCATACCGCCTGCGGCCTGCAGTGCAGAAGCGGCCACTACCACGGTCATAATAATCAGAATAACGTCAACCGGTGGTGAACCGATCGATAATCCAAAACCTAAGGTTAATATGGCTAATCCCAGGCCTCCACACAGCCCAATACCAATTCCACCCATGCGAATACCAAAAAATATCGCACCTAATACCACAATAATTTCTAACCAAACCATAACAGGCTCCAATAGACAATTACTTGCCATTGATAATTATAAATAATTCGATGTGTTATTATTTTGTCGACATTATTTACCAGGCCGACAATATGATTAATTAATCAGTTATTATTAAATTAATAAGTTATTTTTACCCACACGATTTTCGTACCATTTAATTCCGGCACGCACTAACGACCCTGTTGAATCAATATATTTATTTGGATTATTTCTTACTTCATCTGCGAGTATTACCGGCACTTCTGTACAACCAAGAACAATTATCTCAGCTCCTTGATTAAATAACTGTTCTGCTTGTTCTTTCATTAAATATTCGGCTAATTGATTATCTCCTGACTTTAAAGCATAAATACTTTCCATCACTTTAGTTTGGCTGTTTTCATCTGGCCTGATACATTCAAAACCCAGTTCTTCAATACTTTTTTGATATAACCCCATATACAAAGTCGCATTAGTTGCCAGCAACCCTACCTTTCTTTTACCTGAGGCAATAACTTCTTTCATGGTGGTTTCAACGATACTTAGCATATCCACATGACAAGCATCTTTTAACTCAGAAAACCAGTAATGTGCTGTATTACAAGGAATAACAATGCATTCAGCCCCTGCATCCTCCAGCTTTTTCAAATAATCCTGCATTACCGGAAGGGGTGATTTTCCATGGTGCATTAATGCTTCGGTTCGATCCGGAATATCAGGAATAGAAGAGATAATTAATGGAATATGCTCCTGATCGTTATGCGCTGCCGTATAAGTAACAAACTTATTAAATAAATCTACAGTGGCAGCAGGACCCATTCCACCTAATACACCAATTAAACCTTTCACAATGAACACCCCTTAATAACTTTAATTAATTACTACGAGTAATCATGACTAAATCAGTTATTACTCATAATATTTAACGTTATTAACTGTTATTTATCTTTTATGCTGATGACTAATATTTCATTAGCCTGGAATTTGATAAACAATATTTATCAGGTGTATTCAGATAAGAGAAATGCAAGTATGTATGGCATGATGCAAAATCTGCATCAAGAAGCATCACAATTTGGTTTTTTGCTATGGCGCACATTAGCGATTAATGCCAGTATAAGTACATAAAACCCCATAGCATCAGAAGCGATGCATATCATTACAATATCGAGCCTGATGTTAAAAACGAAGGGGCTATGCAAAATACAAATAACCATGGGTGATTTTAAGATTGATAACAAAGCCTGAGGAAGCAGTTTTATACCTTAAAATAGTCAATCGGAGGGAGGGGCTTCCGTGGGGGTCGACCTGGCGTAAGCCAACGACAAACAGGCTTTGCCTGTTTGAACAGCGCTAGCGCTGGCCCGAAGGGTGAAACACCATTAGGTGTTTCATAACTGCCCGTAGGAAGACCAGGCCCGACGCACTCTGTAGCTAAGTAGTGACGGTTTACCGACCGGGAACAATGTAAATTAGAGCACAGTATATTTACGGTTGGAATATTCTTTGGTACCAATGTATTCGTTTTTAAACAATTTAAAATAACCAGTAATCAATAACGGAATAATGAACTGACAACGATATCTTGAATAAAAAAACATATTACTGATAACAATAACTGAATTTAATTAACAAAGAAAACACATTAATTATTAAAAAATAAATTATGTAGCAGGCGATAAAATGAAAAATATAGAGACAAAATGGTTGTATGACTTTTTAACCCTCGAAGCCTGTCGTCATTTTTCTCATGCCGCTGAACAACGGAACATTTCACAACCGGCTTTTAGTCGTCGGATAAAAGCGCTGGAATCCGCTATTGGTGTCGAGTTGTTTGATCGCACCACAACACCACTTCAGCTAACGGAAGAGGGAAAGCTATTTCATTCCCAAACCCGCAGTCTGCTTCAACAGTTAGAATGCAACCTTAGTGAGCTTTCCGGTCATAACTTGTTAAGTATTCCCAATATTAAAATTGCCGCTGCTCATTCTCTGTCTCTGACGCTACTACCCAAGCTGGTTCATTCTCTGTCAGATTACGGCGGTGAGTTTGTTTATCATGTTGAAGCCATCGATGTGGTTCAGGTGGTTAATACTTTGCGTGAGGGAAAAAGTGACTTTATTATTTCGTTCTACGATGAAGACCTGATGCAATCCCCATTTTGCTGCCTGAAAGTATTTGAATCCGAATTATATCCAGTTTGCGCCGCCGATTCGCAAGGCAAACCGCTGTTTGATATCTACCAGCCAGAAGTGCCGTTGTTAAACTACACCAGCGCTTCTTATATGGGGCGATTAGTCAATCGACGTCTGGGAGAAGTGGGTGCCATCGCACCACGCACGCTGTTTATGTCGTCTATGAGTGAACTGCTAAAACACATGGCGTTGGACGGCCACGGCATTGCCTGGTTGCCTATCTACTCTGTAGTAGATGAATTGAAAGAGAAAAAACTGGTATGTCTGGATACGCCTGAACTCACCGTCCCCATTCAGGCTTACATATATCGAATGGATACCCGCCTGAACAAAACCGCAGAATTATTCTGGAGTATTTTGAAAAACAATATGCCTAAGAATTTGGATAACGGATAAATCCCCGCTGCTCACATTTAACAGCGGGATATTATCTAATTTAGTGTGCCAGCGTCTCCGCCTGTTCCAACCACTCATAACTGCCAAAAACATTACGTTGGTTAAACCAGCGCGACAGCATATCCAGTGCCAGCGTCACACTCACATCCTGCTGAACTTTAACACTATGGTTGCGGGGCATATAACGAACTCGTTGAGCGTAGCTGCCATTTGGAGTGACTAATGCCAGTGACAAACACTCATCGTGGCGAGCTCCGATAGCAATACTAATATCCGCCTGTTGCTGTGTTGCCATCTGTTTTGCTTTTTCCAGTAACTGTTCAAGACTCAGCGCCTCCGTTGAGGGCCGAACTTCAGACTGAAGCACTGGAGCCTGAACTGAAAACAAATTCCAACTCAGCAGTCCGGCACTGAATTGCTCGTTCAGTGCAACCTTTAAGCCACGTTCCGTCAGCTGACGAGAGATAATAGCCGGTAACCCTTCAGTTCCCTCATACAACACGTTTTCCTCAATACCTTGCTTAACAATCTGCCAGTTTCTTAACATTTCCTGACGCTGGCTTTCTGGTCCGGTCAACTTCAGCTCAATAATGGGCATAGAAGAACGATAGCCCATTACGCAACCTTCCGGCAGAGTCAGAACATCAAATTGTTGAGCCAGACTGCTCTCAGTGCGGCCAAAACTGGTTAAACGCAAACAGAGTGGTGATGGTGGCAAACTATAGCGCTGACGTAAACGCGGTAAGATCTGATCGTTAACCATGACTTTAAATTCTGACGGTACCCCGGGGGTGAAAAACATCAAACAATCATTAATCGTCAGCGCAAAACCACAGGCGGTTCCGACTGGATTATCAACCAGTTCTGCACTTTCAGGAATCATCGCCTGTTTACGGTTAGTATCGGACATCACCCTACCCCGGGCGGCAAAATAACTTTCCATATAGGCAATCCATTCCGGATGCTCAATCAAAGATTCACCGGCGGCGGTAGCCGCAGCCAGCGCACTCAAGTCATCACTGGTTGGCCCCAACCCTCCGTTAACTATCAGCACGTCAGCATACAAACTGCGCTCCAGTAAAACATCGACCAGACTATCGAGATTATCACCCACCGTTGTTCGCGTACTGAGCGGCAGCCCCTGTTGAAAGAAACAGTCAGCCAGCCAGGCGGCATTAGTATCCACGATCTGCCCATGAAGAACTTCGTCTCCCGTACTTAACATTTCTACCACTAACATCCGATGACTCCCGCTTATGGTTATTCTTTGTATTTTCTGCAAATAATATTGGCTATGTTACGCCTGATGAACCCGCTTATCAGCTAAAAATAGCATAGTGGGATTGTTGCGGCGAATACCATGATAAAATCAGCACTCTGGGTAAATTTAAACCAAAGCGATTGATTTATGTAAAGATAAAATTACACCTCGTATCAATAGTTTGACACCCACATTCATCTCACATACCCTACCTTCGTCTTCCGGTCATCGTCTGTTTTTGATGGCTGTGTAATAAGAAAGTGCCAGCCAATTGGCACTTATCTAACCGATTAACATAACTAAAAGAAATCGAGGTCCGTGTGAGGAATCGCACTCTGGGTAGTATATTTATCGTTGCCGGTACCACTATCGGCGCAGGAATGTTAGCCATGCCTCTGGCGGCGGCAGGCGTCGGTTTTGGCGTCACCTTTGCTATGTTGGTTATCTTATGGATGATGATGTGTTACACCGCGTTGCTGCTGGTAGAAGTTTATCAGCACAGCCATTTTGATGATGGTCTTGGCACGCTGGCTAAACGCTATCTCGGAGCCAAAGGTCATCTTCTTACCGGTTTCGCCATGTTGTTTTTGATGTATGCCTTAGTTGCTGCCTATATCAGTGGTGGTGGTGAACTGCTGTTTGTTAGCCTGAAAGATTCTATGGGACTGGATCTTCCTCCGGTTTCTGGCCCTCTACTGTTCGCTATTATTGGTGGTGGAGTTGTCTGTATTGGTACCCACTCTGTTGATTTAATTAACCGAATTCTGTTTAGCGCAAAAATTGTGTTTCTGGTGATCATGCTATCCCTGATGATTCCACACGTTCAGGCGGTTAACCTGACCACATTGCCGCTGGAACAAGGCCTTGCGATTTCGGCGATTCCGTTAATTTTCACCTCTTTTGGCTTCCACGGCAGTATCCCCAGCATTGTTAAATATATGAATGGTGATGTGGCTAAACTGCGCAAAATCTTTATTATCGGCAGCGCCATTCCGCTGATTGCCTATATTTTATGGCAGTTAGCAACGCTGGGCGCTATCAGCTCCAGTACCTTTGTGGGCATCATCGCCGCCGAATCCGGCTTAAATGGATTACTGCAAGCCGTTAAAGAAGTGGTAAACACCCCAAGCGTTGAGATATCGGTACGTCTGTTCTCTGCTCTGGCGCTGGCGACGTCCTTCCTGGGTGTTGCTCTTGGGCTGTTTGATTATCTGGCAGATCTGTTTAAACGTGCCAACAATACATCTGGTCGCCTGCAAACCGGGCTGATTACTTTCCTGCCGCCTCTGATGTTTGCCCTGTTCTATCAAAAAGGCTTCATTATGGCGCTGGGTTATGCGGCTATTGCTCTCTCTATTCTGGCGCTGTTGTTACCGGCTATGTTGGTTATGCAATCCCGTAAACAGAATCAAGGCGGCTACCGTGTTCCCGGCGGTTCGTTAGGTCTGTTTCTTGCTCTGGCTTTTGGCTTTGCTATTATTCTGATTCAGTTTGGTATTGTGTTTGGCTGGTTACCGCAAACGTAATATCAGCACTGATTAATTTATTGAAAATGGGTTATCGGTTAATACTGATGGCCCATTTTTATATCTTATGATAACTAAACAGTAGATAGGCTAACCGGCCTGTAGGCAGCTAATCCTGTAATCGCATATCCAACAGTGGGTTCAGGATATTTATAATTTCAACCGTCCCCACAATATGGGGCCCCTCCTGAAAAGTAATTATCTTGCCTGGCCACAGGCAGTGAGGATAGCTGGAAGGCGACATAAAAGTGATAGTCCCGAGAATCTCTGTATCAGGCATAGCAAGCGCTGGCTCGATATATTCATGTTTTCCGCAGGTCAGATAGTCATCCTTGATTAAATGATCTGGTCGATAGCCACTATAGGCTGGTACTTTCCTTGTTCCATTAAATCTGAAAATTACTTCAGCATCCGGTCCATGATCCTGTAAGCCCACAATAAAGCCTCCTCAATAACATCAATTTACCTGACACCGGTTTTCTTACCCGCTAAAACCGGTGTAAACAGGATAACAATGCCATTCTATTGCTTATTGGTAAAATCAGAATTTTTATTTTTAAACACACATAGGAAATAAAACAACAAACAGTGATTACTGCTTCATTTTATCTATTATTTGGGACACTCATCTCAAAGAGACCGGTAAAAATAACATCAGGAAAATATTTGAAATGAAAACATTTGCTCTGACAGCTTTAATTAACATAATTTTGATTTTAAACAAATAAATACCTAACCACCCTCTTACCAAATCAATACAGCAATGGTTTAATCATAGCGGCTTGGCTCCCTGATGATGCCAATCGTTGCCAGGAACTTACAGAAGATAATTTTTAGTTTTCGGCATCTATAAAAACAAACGTTCACAACACATTAAACCATCCATTTTAAACGCCATTGGCGAGAAATTGCCCGTACAGCAAGGCCAGCTGCACATTTGTCGATATCTTTATGACACCAGCTAAGTTCACTACTTTTATATATTGGCTACACTGATAACCATAATAGGTAGTATCAATTAGCTATATTGGGCTCATAACCTTACTAATAGTACTAGTAACAGTGATAGAACCAAGAAGTGGTGTTTTTAGCTCTGTGTCAGTATGACGATAATTTTTTGATGTTTAACAGGAGAAAGTGATGAGCGATAAGAAACTAACCACGGCATCTGGCGTGCCGGTAGTTGATAATAATAATGTAATGACCGCAGGACCAAGAGGACCGATGCTGTTACAGGATATCTGGTTCCTTGAAAAACTAGCTCACTTTGACCGCGAAGTCATTCCTGAGCGTCGTATGCATGCTAAAGGTTCCGGTGCTTACGGTACTTTTACCGTGACACATGACATTACCAAATATACCCGGGCAAAAATCTTCTCTGAGATTGGTAAAAAAACCGATCTGTTTGTACGTTTCTCTACCGTAGCGGGTGAACGCGGCGCGGCAGATGCGGAACGTGATATCCGTGGCTTTGCTATCAAATTCTATACTGAAGAAGGCAACTGGGATTTGGTGGGTAACGACACCCCTGTCTTCTACCTGCGTGACCCGTTAAAATTCCCGGACTTAAACCACGTAGTAAAACGCGATCCACATACCAACCTGCGTAACCCAACCTACAAGTGGGACTTCTTCTCTCAACTACCTGAATCTCTGCACCAGTTAACCATTGACTTCAGTGACCGTGGGTTACCGAAGTCTTACCGCAATATGCATGGTTTTGGTAGTCATACCTTCAGCTTTATTAGTGATGATAACCAACGTTATTGGGTTAAATTCCATTTCCGCTGCCAGCAAGGTATCGAAAACCTGATGGATGAAGAAGCCGAAGCACTGGTTGGTAAAGATCGTGAAAGCTCACAACGTGATCTTTATGACAATATTGCTGCTGGTAATTTCCCTCGCTGGAAACTGTTTGTGCAGATCATTCCGGAAAATGAAATTTCCAAACTGCCTTACAACCCATTTGATTTAACCAAAGTTTGGTTACATAAAGATGCACCGCTGATTGAAGTGGGCGTAATGGAACTGAACCGTAACCCGGATAACTACTTTGCTGAAGTTGAGCAAGTAGCGATGAACCCAGCTAACGTAGTACCTGGCGTAAGCTTCTCTCCGGATAAAATGTTACAGGGCCGTCTGTTCTCCTATGGTGATGCTCATCGCTACCGTTTAGGTATTAACCATCATCAAATCCCGGTTAACGCCCCTCGCGGCCCGTTCCATAACTACCATCGTGATGGGGCTATGCGTATCGATGGCAACAGCGGTAACGGCGCGACTTACGAGCCAAACAGCTTTGGTGTATTTAAAGAGCAACCAAACTTTAGCGAACCACCACTAACGTTAGAAGGTGCAGCTGACCACTGGAACCATCGTGAAGACGACGATTACTTCAGCCAACCACGCGCCCTGTTTAACCTGCTAAGCAAAGAAGAACATCAACGTATGTTCAAGCGTATTGCAGGAGAGCTCTGTGAAGTTCCGGAAAACATTCGTCAGCGTCAAATCGACCTGTTTACCAAAGTTCACCCTGACTATGGTAATGGTGTAATTGAAGCGTTGAAGAAAATGAAATAACTTCCCCAGACGCTAAAATCTGCAAACTTATATCTGTAGATTTTTACCTGAAGATCAGAGTCCCACCAAATGGTGGGGCTTTTTTTATCAACCAGCCAACTCCAACCCTATGCAAGTTACCTAAAGGAATAATTACTTATATAAAAAGAGGAATGAGTAAGCATTATTAATTAATATATAAATTTTAAATAAGATTAATCTCAATTTATCAATAAACAAATAAGCATCAATTTAAATTAATAAATAATTACCCGTATAAAATAAACCCCTCACTGTTTAACTTTCAATTCAATATTGAGAAAGCTATTATCCCAAATTAGTAGAAAGTTTACAAAACAGGCAAGATGCAACCAAGTCATAGCTACCAGGCGTAATCAGCATCCAACCAGAAGTAATTTTTTATTTAATTTGTTAATTAACAAAGCCATTAACATTAAAAATATATCTATAAAAAACACTTATTGATAACCATATTGAATAATTATTTTTTTTAGGATGGAACCTAATTATGTCTAATTTTCATTTAAAGAAAACATTAGCTATAGCTATCGCCAGTAGTTTATTTTCTTTCGAAACTATTGCTGAAAACCCTGCATCCGATACATCTTCAAACAGCGCTTATCTGAGTGCTCAGAACGTTGCGGCGACAGAGTCCTCTCAAAATCAACTATATGGCGCTACTCCCGGACTACTGGGCATTAATATCGATCTGGGTTTTATCAATCTGGGTGAAGTCAGCCTACTGGATGCCTACTCCACTAACTACAACAATGTCTCCAGCCCGGCACTCAGCATTTTTAATCACGCCTCCAGCGCCATCAGTTTACTGGGGAGCGCCAGTGCCAGTAATTATGGTAATGCCAGCCTTAACGGGCCACTCAGTAGTGGTGCAAACGCCATGGCCCTTACTGGTAGTGCTACTGCCCTAAACAATGGTGACGTCTCTACCGGTATTCTGAATATTTTTGGTCACGGTGCCAGTGCTATTAGCATTATGGGCAGCGCTA
The DNA here is from genome assembly GCF_013394855.1 of Limnobaculum xujianqingii. Taxonomy (NCBI): domain Bacteria; kingdom Pseudomonadati; phylum Pseudomonadota; class Gammaproteobacteria; order Enterobacterales; family Budviciaceae; genus Limnobaculum; species Limnobaculum xujianqingii. The sequence continues at coordinate 1,326,605 of NZ_JABMLK010000001.1, forward strand.
CCGCTGAGAACCAGGGCACAGCCCATCTGAATAGCCTGCTGAGCAGCGGTGCCAGTGCAATTTCTATTCTTGGTGATGCCTCTGCTAAAAACAACGGTGAAGTGACCACCAATATTTTGGACGTGTTTGGCCACGGAGCCAGCGCAATCAGTATCATGGGCAGCGCTACCGCTGAGAACCAAGGCACAGCCCATCTGAATAGCTTGCTGAGCAGCGGTGCCAGTGCGATCTCTATTCTTGGTGATGCCTCAGCTAAAAATAGCGGTGAAGTCTCCACCAATATTCTGGACGTGTTTGGTCACGGTGCCAGCGCCATCAGCGTTATGGGCGGCGCTACCGCAGAAAACACCGGTAGTGCTCAACTTAACGGCCCCCTGAGTAGCGGAGCCAGTGCGATATCCATCCTTGGTAATGCTTCTGCTAAAAACAGCGGTGATGTCTCCACTAATCTTCTGAATATTTTAGGTCACGGTGCCAGCGCTATCAGCATTATGGGCAGCGCTACCGCAGAAAATACCGGTAATGCTCAACTTAACGGCCCCCTGAGTAGCGGAGCCAGTGCGATATCCATCCTTGGTAATGCTTCTGCTAAAAACAGCGGTGATGTCTCCACTAATCTTCTGAATATTTTAGGTCACGGTGCCAGCGCTATCAGCATTATGGGCAGCGCTACCGCAGAAAATACCGGTAGTGCTCAACTTAACGGCCCGCTGAGTAGCGGAGCCAGTGCGATTAGCGTCATTGGCGATGCAACGGCTAAAAACAGCAGTAAAGTGTCAACCAACATACTGGGTATTTTAGGTCACGGTGCCAGCGCCATCAGTATTATGGGTAATGCTAAAGCCACCAACGAACAAGGTGCTGAAGTTAATCTTAACGGTCCGTTAGGACATGGTGTCAGCGCTATCAGCATTGCCGGCAGCGCTACAACAGAAAACCACGGTAACGTCAGCACCGGCGTACTGGATATTCTGGGGCATGGCGCCAGTTCTTTCAGTCTGCTGGGCAATGCTTCTGCTATTAACGGTGAAACCGGTAAAATCTCAGTTAACGGGCCTTTAGGCCATGGCCTTAGTGCAGTCAGTATTGTTGGATCTGCATCCGCTGAAAATGCCGGGGAAATATCCACCGGTATGCTTGATATCTTCGGTCACGGCGCCAGCGCTTTTAGCCTGTTAAGCAGCGCAACAGCGAATAACAGTGAAACCGGTAAAATCTCAGTTAATGGCCCCTTTGGCCATGGTCTGAGTGCAGTAAGTGTTCTTGGTTCTGCGTCAGTAGAGAATGCCGGAGAGATTTCAACCGGCGTGCTCGATGTTTTCGGTCACGGTGCCAGCGCAGTTAGTGTGCTCTCCAGTGCTCAGGCTATTAACACCAGCAGCGGAACCATATCCACCAATGGTCTTTTTGGCTCAGGACTAAGTGCCGTTAGCCTGATTAATACTGCAACGACAATTAATCAGGGCAATATCACTACCAGCGGTCTGGGTGCGATGGGAGCGCAATCAATATCACTGTTCTCTACTGCGCAATCTTCTAATGAGGAAAATGCCAGTATTACCACTCAGGGTGCGCTGGCCCAAGGCCTGCTCGCTTTCAGCCTGACCTCTCAAGCTACGGTCAATAATGCCGGTTCAATTGAAACTAACGGCTGGCAGGCCCATGGTGCTAATGCCACCAGCATATTCAATACAGCCGTGGGCATTAACACCACAACTGGCGAAATAAAAACCGCTGGTGATACTGCACATGGAATCAATGCATTCAGTTTTACTTCACTGGCTAACGCAACCAATCAGGGAAAAATAACCACTCAGGGTGATAATGCCAATGGTCTGAATGCAGTCAGTGAATATGGAAAATCTATTGCGGTCAATGAAGCTAACGCGACTATCAACACCACAGGGACTAATGCTCACGGAGCATATGCTCAAAGCAAACACGAAGAAGCGGTAGCCATGAATACCGGCACCATATCTACCACCGGTGATGGCGGTAACGGTGCCAGCGCTATTAGTGAAGATGCTCAAGCCGGAGCGCTCAATGACACCACGGGTATTATTAACACTCAGGGAAATAACGCCCACGGCCTGCTGGCCCAAAGCTATCAGGCGCTGGCAGTTGTCAGCAATCTAAATCAGATAGTCACTTCCGGTCACGGTTCTAACGGCGCAACCGCCCGTAGCACTCACGGAGAAGCGCAGGCAGGGAACCTCGGTTCAATCACCACTGCGGGCAACAACGCCGACGGACTGAATGCCCAAAGCCAACATAACAAAGCTGTTGCTATCAACAAAGGAAGTATCCTTACCGGTAGTGAGATTGCCGGCGGCGTTATCATGGCAAAATCCGGAGAAAATGCTCACGGTGTCAGTGCCTATAGTCAGGATGACACTGCGGTAGTACAAAATGATAATAATGCGGACGTCAAAACCTACGGTAAAGGCAGTTATGGTTTGCACGCATACAGCGTCAATTCCGAGGCATTAGCCGTTAATGATGGCACGGTAGAAACTCATGGTGATAACGCCTATGGCGTTAGTGCATTGAGTAACAAAAGCAGCGCCGATGCGCTCAATAGAAACGCCATCCTGACCGTCGGTAATGGTAGTAACGGATTAAATGCAGAAAGTACCCAAGGCGTTGCTCAGGCAGTCAATCAGGGAAATGTAGAAACCCGAGGCAATAACGCCTATGGCGTCAATGCCATAACCCAAAACAGTCAGGCGTACGCTTATAACGAAGCTACGGGGAACATCATTACTCGTGGTAATAATAGCCACGGTCTGGCGGCGAGCAGTAATCTTGATGCACTGGCGCAAAACGATAACAGTATCGAAACTGAGGGTGATTACAGCTATGGTATTCATGCCTTCAGTAAAAATAGCCATGCTCAGGCTATCAATAACCAAAGTGTAATTACTCAGGGTACCGGTGCTCGCGGTGTCAGTGCCGAAAGCGAGAGTGGCTACTCACTGGCCTATAACCAACTAAACGTAGAAACCTTTGGTGTTGATGGTTATGGTTTAAGTGCGGTAAACCAGCGCAATAGCGCAGAAGCAATCAACAATGGTCAGGTCACTACCCACGGAGATAGTGCCATTGGCGTGCATGCCTCTAATATCAAAGGCACTGCTTTGGCGAAAAACCAAAATACCGTCACCACTTACGGTAATGATGCTCACGGCCTGTCAGCCTTCAGTCAGTTGGCTCAGGCCCTGTCCCTCAATCTGGATATGCAGGTTATTACTACTGAAGGAAACAATGCCTACGGTATGCGAGCTGAAACCGAAAGCGGTAGCGCATTAGCACTCAACATGGGCAATGTAACTACTCACGGACAGTCCGCCAATGGGAATGGGCTTGGTGCCATCAGTAAGAGCGGGAAAAGTGAAGCGCAAAACCAAAGCAACGTCACTACTTATGGTAATAACAGTTACGGTATTTCTGCTCAAACTGACACTGGTTCTGCACTGGCGACTAACTTTGCTACCGACACAACATACGGCGATAACGGCTACGGTATCTTTGCTCAATCCAATAGTGGCACTGCACTGGCCACTAATCTCGCTACTGTCACCACTCACGGACAATCTGCCTATGGCGTCGCAGTCCTTAGTCAAAGCGGAATCAGCGATGCAGTAAATCAAAGTAGTGTCGCCACATACGGCAATCAGAGTTACGGAATTTTCGGCCAAACCGATACCGGCAGTCTGTCCGCGATCAACAACAGTCAGGTGATGGCGCTCATGGTATTGCATCCCTGTCAAACGCAGGCACCAGTCGGCTTGATAATAATGCAATCGTAGTGACCAACGGTATCTCCGCTCACGGTATGCATGCTGAAACCAACACGGGCGATATCAAAATGCTGAATCAAAGCACTATTGATACACTGGGTGACGACAGCCGTGGTATCAGCGCTCAGTTAAAACCTGTTCAGGGACAGGTGGCTAAGGGTCTGCTGATGGATAACCTGGGCCAGATTAACGCTCAGAGCCACGGTATGTACGTTGAAAGCAGCGGTCCTGTGGGCAGTTTTTTGGTACGTAATGCCGGAACTATCAATGCCAGAGACGGCAGCGGAATACAGGCTACTGCCGCAGCAGGTAACGTAACAGTGCAGGCAACCAATCAAATTAACGCTGGCCAAAGCTCCGCAGAGGGTACCCATCACGGTATCTATGCCGCAACCGGCGCGAATGGCAAAGCCAGCGTAACCTACGATTCAGGAACCATCACCCTTTCACCGGTATCTACTGGTATTACGCCAACAGGTGTGGGTATCTGGGTTGATGACTTAGCCACCGGTAACACCAATACTGCTGCCGAAATCAATTTCAACAACGGCTTTATTAACGCAGAACAAGGCGCTGGCGGTATCGGCATGTCGTTATCCGGCACCGGTAATATTAACATTGGAAAAACTGCTTTAGTTCACGGTGGAGATGCATTTGGTATCGGCTTAGGTAGTACCATTTCCAGCGAAAAAACTCGCCTGATGGTAAATAACTATGGTGTGGTTGACGCTATCAGCGATCGGGTTATTTACTCAACCGCCAATGCCGGACAGGTTACCGTTAATAACTATAACCAACTCACCGGCTCGGCTCAGTTTGGCTCTGCTGATAACACCATCAACAACTATAATCGTTTCCTGCTGCGTAACTATTCTGACAGCAACCGGGATGGATTACGTGATAACTGGGGCATTGCCTCTGTCGATATGGGCAACGGCGGCAATAATACCTTTATCAATAAAGGCACTTTAGTTCTGGCAAACTCCGCCAACTATGCCATCAATCCGGTTAGCGCTAACGAAATCTATGTTCCGGTGGATCTCACTTCAAGCTACGCCAATACCGCTACCCTCACTCAAGGGCAAATGCTGGGAGTTACGCTATTTGACCACTCAGGGGTTATTGACCTGACGGATGGAACTACCAATGCCGGTAATTCGCTGGTCATTACCGGAGGACACACGCCAGGTAAAAACGGTGGTGGCACATTTGTTTCTAACGGTGGCCGGGTGGTTGCCAATATGAAGGCCGATGACAAAGGGAAAACACTGTTTTCTGACGTGATGGTGGTGGACTCAGCTCGTTTGGGAACAGGTGGACCAACAACCGTTGAAATCAATCATCTGGGCGAAAACACCGCTATCGCACCAAAGAGTCAAGTTTTGGTGGTTGAAAGTCTGAGTAAATCCGACGCAGGCGCGTTCCAGCTATCCACCGGCCGTCAGTTGTTCGGTGTATCTGACTATGAACTGGAATACAACACAGCAAATAACAACTGGTATCTGAATACCGATTACCGTTCTGAAATCGCCCTGGCCTCAACCGTCTTTCCTGTGGCCAACGATTATGCCTATACCATGTTAGGCTCACTGGATACCCGTAGGGGGCCACAACACGCTCGCAATACGCCGCCTCAGGCACAGATCGTACAAAGCGGTGGCGATGCCTGCAAAAAAGAGGGACTGACGGCAAAAGAAGAAGTTGAATTACTGATTTCCGGCATGTGTACGCCAAAAGTGGTTCAGGCACAGGCCAGATCCGATAACTCTGCTTATATTCCTGAAGCCTGGGGACGCATTATCGGTAAGAAAACTGAGCATGGCTCTGGTGATATTGAGAAAAATGGTGCCGGATACGACTCTTATCTGTCCGGAATACAGTTGGGACACGACATTTACCGTCGCGAAGGGGCTGATTCATCGATGGATCGCACCGGCGTCTACTTCGGCTATGGCGATACCGAAACCGATATCAATAACGATCGTGGGCAGGGTGCTGGTTCAACGGTCACTAAAGCTTACAGCCTCGGGCTATACTGGACCCATCAGGGGCAACAAAACTGGTATACGGATACCGTATTACAAACCACCTACTATGATGTGGATGCAACCTCTAAGCACAGCGAAACCTTCTCCACTAACGGTGTCGGTGTTTTAGGCTCAGTAGAGGGAGGATATGCCTTTAATTTCAATAACGGATTAACCGTCGAACCACAGGCACAGCTTGCTTACCAACACATCTCGTTTGACGATGCCAAAGATAATCACGGTAGTTTCAGCTTCAAACAAAATGATTCGCTGCGTGCCCGTACCGGTCTGCTTGTCGACCGTGACTGGTCATTAGCTAAGGATAGCGATAGCAAGCCTCACTATCTGAGAACCTGGGCAAAAACTGACATATGGCATGAGTTTATGGGTGATGCCACTACCTATGCCGTTGACAAAACCGGCAAGCATTCTACTCAGTTGAAGCAACCATCCAATGGAACCTGGGCAGAAGTCAGTGTTGGTGCTAACTACCAATATAATGAAAGTATGGGATATTCCGCTGCCGGTAGTTACAGTAAGTCACTTGACGATCGGGATAATAAATCCTGGGGTGGACAGCTAGGGGTTAACGTCAAATGGTAAGATGCCATAAGCGCTATACCAGAGTCTGACTATCTAAACCCGCTGGCGCAATCTGGCGGGTTTCTTTTTCAGGCTTCCCATTCCCTCTCTATCGGTTAGAATAACCCACTTCGCCCTTCTGCCATCTGCGGTAACACCTGACTTATGATTCTGCTCATCGATAACTACGACTCTTTTAGCTATAACCTGTACGATTATCTTTGTCAGTCTTATTCTGAAGTGAAGATCGTTAAGAACGACCAGCTACAGCTCGATGAGATAGCCGCTTTAGCCCCTTCTGCTATTATTCTTTCTCCCGGACCGGGAATACCAGAAAATGCAGGTATTACGCTAGAGGTAATTCGCAGTTTTGCCGGTACCATTCCTTTGTTGGGTGTTTGTCTTGGTCATCAGGCAATTGCTCAGGCATTTGGTGCGCGTATTGTTAAGTGTCCGGTGCCAGTCCATGGCAAAACCGAATTAATCACCCACGATGGCCGCACTTTGTTTGATCATCTTCCCAGTCCGTTGCAGGTTACCCGCTACCATTCGCTGATGGTCGAGCCCTCTTCTCTGCCAGCAGAACTGGAAATATCAGCGATAACCCATGACGGCATTATTATGGGATTGCGCCATAAGCAATGGCCGATTGAAGGGGTACAGTTTCATCCTGAAGCCATTTTGACGGAAGGTGGTTTGAAGCTGTTACAGCAATTTATCACCACTTACACCAGTGAAGGAGCCTGATATGAAATTACGCTTTGATTTTAATCATCAGGTTCAGCTGTTTGAACATCCGCTAAAAATTATTACCACCTCTCAACTCAGCGAAGTGACAGAAAAACTGGCAGAGGTTGAACAAGCGGTAGAAAGTGGTTTGTATGCTGCCGGGTATCTGTCCTATGAGGCTGCTGCTGCGTTTCAAGCCTATTACCAGACACCTCCGCAGGGCGATATGCCGCTATTGTGGTTTGGCCTGTATCAGCAACCACTTACTGACGATCCTTGCGATACCTCCGATGACAGATTTAATAATATTCTGGCGGAGTGGCAACCTTCCACTTCCACGGAAGCATACCGCCAGGCCATTTTACGTATCAAATCAGAAATTGAAGCGGGTAATACTTACCAAACCAATTACACCATTCGGCTGGAAGCTAAAGTAACAGCCAGCGATGAGCAGGCATACTCTCAACTTTATCAACAGCTACTTCGTGCCCAGCAAGCTGATTATGCCGCCTGTCTGGATATCGGCCGTTTCAAAATTCTATCTGCTTCACCGGAACTGTTCTTTCACTGGCATCAGGGAACGTTAACCGCTAAACCCATGAAGGGAACCGCTAAAAGAGGGCTGGATGCTCAGGACGATCTGATGCGTCAGGAACAGCTAAGAACCTCAGAAAAAGACCGGGCAGAAAACGTAATGATTGTTGATTTACTGCGTAATGACATCAGTCAGGTGGCGATTGCCGGTAGCGTAAAGGTACCGGCACTGTTTGATGTTGAACAATACCCTACTGTCTGGCAAATGACCTCAACCATTAGTGCTCAAACTCGTCCTGAAACCAGCCTTAGCGATATTTTCCGTGCACTATTTCCCTGCGGCTCAATTACCGGTGCGCCCAAGGCCAGCACCATGAAGTTGATTGCTCAACTTGAGCCACAAGCCCGGGAAGTTTACTGCGGCGCTATCGGTTATATCACGCCGCACAAAGAGGCACTGTTTAGTGTTCCAATCCGTACAGTAATTATTGATACAGAAAAAAATCTAGCCCGTTACGGCGTGGGTGGTGGTATCACCTGGGATTCCACCGCAGAAAATGAGTATCAGGAAGTGATTAACAAGGCTCAGGTTCTACATGGTGTTACTCTGCCAAAACAGCTACTGGAAAGCCTGTTGTTAAAGGATGGGGAATATCATCTACTGGCGCTGCATCTTAAACGCTTATCCGCTTCTGCCCGTTATTTTAACTTTTTGTTTGATGCCGATAAGCTAACAGAACAATTACAACAGTTAGTCACTGCCCACCAACAGGGGCAATATAAGGTTCGCCTGTTGCTGGCACAAAACGGTGAGGCAACGTTAAGCTGCGACCCAATTACACCATTGACTAATCCGCTGATTGCCCGCTGGGCACCCTCGGCGGTACACAGTGATAATAATCTGCTTTACCATAAAACCACCCTGCGCGATCACTACCCTGCGGCTACGTTGGACAGCGAGTTTTTGCTGTATAACCAACAGGACGAAATCACCGAATTTGTAAATGGTAATGTGGTTTTATTGATTGATGGACAGTGGCTAACCCCGGCAATCTCATGCGGTTTATTACCGGGAACCGAACGGCAGGCATTATTGCAGGCGGGAACTATCAGGGAAGCAATTCTCACCAAAGCCCAGATAAAACAGGCACAGAAAATTGGGTTTATTAATAGCGTTCGCGGATGGCGGGAAGTAGTTTGGCAGGATGATTGAAAATTGAGTTGAGTGTAGTTGGGTTGTTGCTAGATTTTATAGTTATCTAAGAGTGATACCTGAGTAAACATGCTTTGTTCAAAGGAAGTAGAATAGCAGTTAATCTATACAATCGCTCAATTTGTCAGATGCCCTTTTCAAGCACATTAATTACAGATATTGCTAACTGTTTATAACTAGTCACAGTCTGCGCTGGGAAATCAATTTCTTTATATTTTATTAAGGCAATCGCTAGCGAGGCAAAATATAGCCAATAATCATCATTCTCCTCTAAATCTATTCCTCCCAAGGTTACTAACCAGCGTTTGTGGATGGGAGGATGAGTTATCGTTCCGCCTAAATTATGCTTAGGTGTAACAACAGCCAGAAATACATTTCCGAGAGCTATTCCCACCGATCTTTTCATTCGAACTTTATCTGATGGAAAACCACTCATAATCGAGTAGTCATCAATTTTTGACAACATCATGTGAGAAGCAAAAGAATCGCATGCCATTTCTTCCTCATGCGGGTCTTGCGGAGCATTGCCTACAGCTTGAAAAATTACGTGCTTTAATTCATGTAGAAATATATACGCACTCGCCATCAGAATAAGATCAAACATTGCAGCCTGTTCAGTATCCTTAGGTTTTCCTTCTTCCGGTTTAGGAATTATAGCTGGCCAAACAAAATCATTTTCACTTTCAACATTATTTAGCTGTTCTATAGATTTAATTATTCTGGAAAAACATTCATATTTGCCTTTCAGATCTGGTAGGGCAATAATTTCTTCAAAATCGAATTTCAGGCTATGACGCCAGGCTAGTTCGATTACGGCTGAATAACAGTGAAGGGAGTATAGACTTGCAAAGCCAAAAAGCCACATTTGCTCTAAAGATCTTTGGGTAAACTGAATTGCGCCGTATGCTCCAGCATCAAGATTAAAACCACTTCTATCTCCAACCCTTCGGAATTGAGCCGAATGCTCTTCAACTAAACAGAGGACTTCGCTTAACCTTTCCGGAACGACTCCTTCAAACAGTTTTTCTAATGCTTGATTCTCGTTCATTAACCCACCTTGGCATATAGCGGTTATCAGAATATCAGCTCAACCATAAATCAGTACAAATGGCCTCTAACTAAGCTTCCAATCTATTTAGATACATCATTACTCAAAGACTTAACCCATTCCCTCACCGCCAGCCGGGAGATCTTAATTCCCCCCAACTTTAACTCAACAGGCAAAACGTAATATTCATCCGGAATCTGAAAACGGGTTATCTTACCTTCCAGCCATATAGATAATTGAGATAAATCCAGCCCCGGCAATGCATCTATCACCGCCACAGGGCGCTGACCGAATTCCATATCATCAACCGGTACCACAAACACCTGTTCAATCAGAGGATGGGTTACCAGTACCCGCTCGATATCTTCTGGTTGTATGCCTTCTCCGCCGCTGAAAAACAGGTTATCCATACGTCCACAAATATACAGCTCACCGTTTCGCATCTCGCCACGATCGCGGGTATGGAACCAGCCCTGACTATCGCTTAACGGTCGGATTTCACCCTGTTGCCAATAGCCCAGCGCCTGACCGCAACCCCGCAGCCAGATTTCATTATCCACCAGTTGTAATTCTCTACCGGGTAATGGCACACCAACACCAGCAGTTGCATCAGCAGGTTTCGCGCAGGTAGTAGAAGCCATTTCCGTCATGCCATACCCACACCAACAACTGATTCCAGCCTGTTGTGCACGTTCGGTTAACTCAACGGGAATAGACGCGCCTCCCAGCAACACCTGCTTAAGCACTAACTTATCGGCATTTTGCTCCAGTAAACGCCAGAGCTGAGTGGGCACCAGTGAAGCATGAGTACAGCCCGCCAGCGCCCGATCTAAAGGATGCATATTGCGTTGCACCAGCGTGGCACCTTTTTGCAACCAGCGCCATATCACGCCCTGCCCGGAAACATGAAACAGCGGCAAAGAGAGCAACCAACTGTCACCCGCTTCAAACTGCATTCGCTGTAACAATCCGGCTGCATTGGCTAAATGAGCCTCTGGTGTATGTACCGCCGCCTTGGGTAATCCACTGGAACCCGAGGTTAAGGTCATGGTCAATGCTTGAACTGATGGCCAGTCAGCCATCAGCTGAGTCCTGGAATTGCTGGTTGAGAGTTGTTCAATACTGAATGAAGGTAACGGTTTAACACTATCCGGCCACGCCAGAGGATGAGTACTCCAACCCCAGTCAATATTCAGAATGGGTAATAACTGAGCTTGTAATGCCTCGGGTAATTGAGGATTGAGGGGTAATACTCTGGCACCCAGCTGTAATATCGCCAGATACCCTAGCAACAGTTCGGGACTATTTTTGCCGCTCAGCGCTACACCTTGTCCGGAACGAACACCATGGTGGTAGAACAAACGACAAAGAGCATTAACCTCATCAGCTAAATGCTGCCAGCTGATGGGTTGTTGCTCTCTGATAATTGCCGTGGCGTTTGGCTGTTCATTTGCCCACTGCTGCCACGGCCAATGACTAAAAACAGTTGAAGTTAACGACGCCATACCACTTCCAGCGCATCAACATCCAGCACGGGGAGTTCACTGTCAGGCCATGGACGCACCAGTTGCGATTGCATCAGTGACAACGTGTCTAACCCCGGAATGGTATCCGGCGTCAGCCATGCTGCCATTCTTGCCAACTGAGTCAGACCAAGGCTGGTTTCTATCAATGAGCTGATAACCGCAATTAAACCCGCTTTGTGTGCCTGTTCAATCAACATATGACAACGTTGAATGCTACCCACCAGCGTGGGTTTAATCACAATCGCCGCAACCCCTGGCTCTGCTTCGACCACAAAGTCTGCTTCACGCACGCTCTCGTCCCATGCAATGGCAATACCCGTTTCGCGAGAAAAATCGCGGGATTCATCACGAGTCTTGCAGGGTTCTTCCAGAAACTGAATGCGATCCCGAAACTGAGGCTGAACATATTTAGCAAAGCCATCGGCTTTAGCGCGAGTCCAGCTGCGATTGGCATCCAGACGCAGTTTCAAATCAGGAATGGCTTCCAGCAGCAGATTAACAATCATGCCGTCACGAACAGCTTCGTACAGGCCGACTTTAACTTTTGCCACTTTCTCACCCGGCATCGCACCCAGCACGGCAAACAGCTCATCCGGATCGCCATTACATAGCGGAGCTTTACGGTAATCCGCTTTTTGCGGCAGAAAGCCTGACAGCTCCCCCATCGCACAGCTCAAACCAAAAGCGACGGAAGGCAGCGCGCTTTCAAACGCCTGCTCACCGTTAACCCAGCTGTGCAACCAGCCCAGTGTGGCGGCTTCTGCCTCTTCCAGCGTCTCTTCAGAAAATTCTGGCAGTGGGGAGATCTCTCCCCAACCCTGTTTACCATTCTCCGTCAGACAAACCAGTAAACCATCGCGAGTTTTTAGCCGTTGATTACGCAGAATTACCCCTGCCTCCATCGGCAGGCTAAAACGGTAGAGTTCGACCTTACGCATTATGGATTACGCTTAAATTTGCTGAAGTCCGGCTGGCGCTTCTCATTAAATGCATTACGCCCTTCCTGACCTTCGTCAGTCATGTAGAACAACATAGTGGCGTTACCCGCCAGCTCTTGCAGGCCAGCCTGACCATCACAGTCAGCGTTCAGAGCCGCTTTCAGGCAACGCAGTGCCATTGGGCTGTTTCTCAGCATTTCACGACACCAGCGAACCGTCTCTTTTTCTAAGTCTGCAACAGGAACCACGGTGTTAACCAATCCCATATCCAGCGCTTCCTGAGCATTGTACTGACGGCACAGGAACCAAATTTCACGGGCTTTTTTCTGGCCAACGATGCGTGCCATATAGGAAGCGCCCCAGCCACCGTCAAAAGAACCAACTTTAGGACCGGTTTGACCAAAAATTGCGTTTTCTGCAGCGATAGTCAGATCGCACATCATATGCAGCACATGACCACCACCGATAGAATAACCGGCTACCGCAGCAATAATTGGTTTAGGACAGGTGCGGATTTGACGTTGGAAATCCAGCACGTTCAGGTGGTGAGTGCCGCTGTCATCTTTATAACCGCCGTAATCGCCGCGTACTTTCTGGTCACCACCGGAACAGAACGCTTTATCACCTTCACCGGTCAGAATAATGGTACCAATATGATCGTCGTAGCGGGCATCCGCTAATGCCTGAATCATCTCTTTCACGGTCAGAGGACGGAATGCATTACGCACTTCAGGACGGTTTATAGTAATTTTTGCAATACCGTCGGCTGATTTATGGTAACGAATATCCTGAAATCCTTCAGAGCAATCCTGCCATTCGATAGGTGCGTAGAGTTCCTGTTCACTTGGATAAAGCATAATTAACATTCCTTCAAAAATGTAAGCAACTGTGCGGCAAAACCTTTAGGGTTCGCCGAATGTGCATTATGACCTGCTGCGGCTACAATACGCAGCGGAAAGTGATTTTCAAGCGCAATTTGCTGAAACTTTGCGTCCTGTTCACCACAGAGATAACAAAAAGGTATATTTCGCTGTTTTAAGCGCGTCTTTAACAACTCGCCCAATTGGGGCTGGCAGCCCAACGAGGTAGATTCCAGCATCTGCGCTATGTTACTACCGTCATTATGACTACGACGTAAAATCATCCGTTGACGGCTTTCATCATTCAGGTTGGCAAAAACCGGCTGTTGATACCACTGAGTCAACACCTCTGGCAATGGCTGATGGCGAAACCGTTCAGCCCAACGGTTATCATGTTGCAAACGAGCCTGCCGTTCTGATTCAGAACCGAGTCCGGGGTTTCCCCCTTCGATCACCAGTCCAACTAATCCCTCACTGTCGCTAAAGCAAGTATGATACATCGCACTGCGACCACCCAAAGAATAACCGATAAGGATATAGCGGTTAATATTACAGGCTAGCAGGGTTTCCGTTAGTTGCTGGCTTAACGACTCAAAACCATTAACGCTGATATCTTGCGACTTGCCGTGACCCGGTAAATCAATAGTAAAGCAAGGCCAGTGGTTAAGGTGGGGTAAGACCGCATCCCAATCCTGTCCATCGCCCAATAGCCCATGGAGAAACACCAGCCAGGGTTGATTATCATTGGCTTCAGTTGACGGATAACGGGTTACCGCCAGCATTAAAAGCTCACCACATCGTTAACTAACTGACGCAGAGTTTCTGCACCATCATGAGGAGGTACCTGCAACTCCAGCAGTAAAACGCCACTTTGTTGCCAGTGAGCTTCTACAGTCTGTTTGACTGACTGCCAGTTTTTAGGGCTGGCATAGGATAAGCCAAACATGGCTGCTGCATGCTCAAAATTTATACCGTGCGGCATGCGATAGAAACGCTCTCTTTCTGCTTCCGGCGTAGGCAACAGCGAGAAAATTGAACCGCCATCGTTGTTTACCACCACCAAGACTACCGGAGCGGTGCACTGCTTCATCAGCGCCAGAGAGTTTAAATCATACAGTGCAGAGATATCGCCCAGTACCGCCAGCATTGGCTTGTCTGCCGCACGTTGAACCCCTGCCGCAGTAGAAAATAAACCATCAATTCCACTGGCTCCACGGTTACTGTATACCGGATAACCTGCAGGTAGCTGCGCTAATGCATCAATCAGCCGCACAATCAGGCTATTACCCGCCCAAAATAAGCCATCTGGTGGTAACAGCTCAGTTAAATGACAGGCCAGCTGTGCTTCACCAAACTGATGTTCCAGATAGTCAGTAACATGAGTGCGTGTTCGCATCGCTAATGTATTAAGTTCACCAGCCCATGGCTGATAAGTTTCTGCCGGATGTAATGTCAACCACTCGCTAATATCTGCCACCAAACGGCGACCACGATGGTTAGCAGGATCTAAACGTCCGCTAATGTTATCAATCAGCCAATACTCTTTTGGGCAACAGCTGGCTTGCCATTGCAGCATACGCTTACCCGTCAGGCTGGCACCAAACTGCACCACAACCTCGGCTTGCGCCAGTATTGCCTGAGCTTTGGGATTATTGAGCCACAGATCCACACAGGGCAATGGTTGTCCAGTGCTGGAGAGCACATCTGCTAATAGTGGCCAGCCTAACTGTTTAGCCCAGGCCGCTACCTGCTGCCCCTGCTCCGCACCCATGCGTGCTGCAACCACCACACCACGGCGCTGCCGCCACTGAGGCCAGTCTGGCTGCGGTGTCACCATGCGTTGGTTATCGCTGATTAACCAGGGTTTATCGCTTTGCCACCAGTCGCCCAACGTTTCGGACCAGTCAGCATAGGCAGAAGTGTCACCACCATACAGCGGTTCTGCAAACGGGCAGTTAATATGTAATGCCCCCTGCTTTTGTTCACTTAATGCCTGATCGAGCGTTGAAGCCAACCATGTGGCTGAGATATCCGGTGTCGGTCGGGGTAATGATAATGATTGACCAGGATGATCGGCAAAAATGCCCTGCTGACGAATGGCCTGATTGGCACCACAATCAATCAATTCTGGTGGACGATCGGCAGTCAGTAAAACCAGTTGTTCTCCCGTCAGGCTGGCTTCAATCAAAGCGGGATATAAATTTGCCACCGCCGTGCCGGAAGTCACAATCACCGCAACCGGCTGACCGGTAAATTTAGCGATACCAAGCGCCAGATGGCCAAGGCCGCGCTCATCAAAATGGGTATGACAGGTTATTTTGGCGTTGGCCGCCGCTTCCAGCGTAAGAGAGGTAGATCGGGAACCCGGTGCAATACACACATGTTGAACCCCGTGGCGGGTTAATGTTTCTAATAGCACTGCCGCCC
Source organism: Limnobaculum xujianqingii (assembly GCF_013394855.1). Taxonomy (NCBI): domain Bacteria; kingdom Pseudomonadati; phylum Pseudomonadota; class Gammaproteobacteria; order Enterobacterales; family Budviciaceae; genus Limnobaculum; species Limnobaculum xujianqingii. Next base: position 1,342,289 of record NZ_JABMLK010000001.1, read on the forward strand.
AACGGCGGTTAAACACACTTATCGACATGGAGAGTTCACCGAAGATCAGTTTAATCTATTGATTTAACTGAAAAATAGAATCCATAATGGTCACATATATTACACTAAGCATGCAGTGGCGACAATGAAATGCCCGAATGGCGCGGGTTTGTCAGCAAACGTATTGATTTTTAAGTTAATCCCAACCTTGTGGCAACCTTTCAACCGTCTGGCCTGTAGCATGATTGTTATGAATTATGGCAATAGGGGAAATTCAGAAACATTAAGATACATTTAGTTTCAGGTGATTACAGATGACTGAAATTATCGCTAATTTAAACGAAATGCTGGCCTGTCACCAAAAGCCGTTAACCGCTGTTCGCTACTCTCCGGGTCTTCATCATGATCGTAGACCAGCACTTTGAAATCCAGCAGTTTGGGAATAGCTGCATATTCCGGAGTTTGCAAAAACTCATTCATGACTTGCGCTAACAAATTGATCCAGTACTGATACTTTTCCTGTTTATCATCGGTATCAAAATAGCTGTAGTCTTCGTCTTTGACGCAATTCATACTGCTAAAACACTGATACTTCCAGTCTCCGGTATTATATTTAAGGCTTAAAATACCTTCATCAGTCTGGTAATAATCTTTACGCGCTCCCGTCTGATAATAATGCAGGATCTCATTCAGATAGCCCTGAGTCGTCAGACATAAATTCAGTTCAACACCTTCCCAAATGTTACAGTCAAAGGCAAACGCGGAAAACACCTCTCCGGGATGAGCATCGATAAATTGGCTAACTTCACGTCTGACAAATAACATCACCTCATCAAATGAGGCTTGGTTGTATTTATCCAAAGCGGATATCTCCGGTCCATAGAGTACGAATTAATAATTTAATGGTAATACCAGTCAGGCTCGCTTTCATTTGCATCGGGATGACTGTTAAATACCGGAACCAGAGTTGGATAAAACCACAAACTGGCTGGTGTTACGGTTTTACGATCCCAGGGTATCGCCCCTAAAAACCAAAAGTGCCAGAATTGTAGCTTCGCATCAGGATTACTACTGAGCAGTGCGTCAAAGGTTTCAATTTTTCCTATGGAAATAGACAATCCATCACGATAAAGATCAAACACAAATTTGGAACAGAACTGGCGGGAAGACTCATACTTAAAACCGGTGTGATACAGCACTTTTAAACGCTCAGGCACTTTCTCGACCAGCGACTGCTTTTGCTGTTCGGTTAATCCCCCTTCCAGACGGCGAACACCGTAACGTCCGTCTACCGAGCGGGAAACAAATTTAGTCAGCGTAGTCGTTTGGGACAGAGGGACTTTACTCTCTGCCACAATGTAATCCTTACCATCGTGGCCAATAATAATCCCTACGTGATTGCTCCAGCAGGCCGATGCGGCAGAAACCTGACGAAACAGCAAATTGCCAATACAGGTAAATACCACATCGCCTACTTCATAGGCCGTCAGATAATTAACGTTCATAGCGATTCCTTTAACTTACGGGACGTTGATTAAACAGAAATTTCCCACAAATTATCCAGTTAGCACTATTGAATCAATGGCCTCGACAAACCTTTACCATCACTGACAAATCTGACAGTTCTGTCAGTTAGTTACCCCAACTTCACCGTCTGAATGACTCTCTTCATCCTGCACTTCCAATACGTAATAGGCCACCGCACAAAACAGCGAATTAAGCCTTCTCATATCAGCCAGTAGGCCCATATGCAGTGAACTGGTTTCCATACTTTGCAGATTTTTATGATGCAGGCGTTCGACGTGCCCCAACGAATAGCGTTGATTCAGCAAACGGAAACGGTGCTTGGCGCGGCGCAGGCGGCGGGCATTATCAATATCGCCAGACAAAAATACTGACATGGCTAAGTCCAGATTTTTAACCAAACGTAAATACAGCGTATTAAGCTCTTCCATTCCTTTTAAGGAAAAAGATTTACGTACTCCCAGTGATTTAGAGGACACCTCGGAAGTCATACGGTCAATAATCTCTCCCGCCTGTTCCAGATTTACCGCCGTGTCGATAATCTCCGCCCAACGTCGGGAATCTACTGCACTTAAACTTTCTGGCGGCAATCTTGCCAGATACAGCTTAATCGCACCGTACAACATATCGGTTTCATCTTTCAGATGGGCCACTTCGCGGCGGTGCTGCTGATTTCCCTGTAACACTTCATTAAAGCCCACCAGCATCTGCTCTACCACATCCCCCAAACGCAGAGTTTCTCGTACCGCATTAGCCAGCGCCAGTGACGGCGTATCCAATGCCGCACTGTCCAGATAGCGAGGGGTTAGTTGAGCAGCTATCGCGGGATCTTCCGCTATCATACGAGTGGTCAGGCGAGCCATTGGATTAACCAACGGCAGCATCAAAATACAGCGCAGCAGGTTGTACAACATGTGGAAGTAGATCACCACTTCCGCAGCAGGCAGTGAGTACTGACGTAACCATTGGGTCAGTACTGCAATCCACGGCACCACCAGTACACAGCCAATAATCTTAAACAACAGACTACCCAATACCAGACGGCGTGACGTAGCGCCCTGTCCACGGCTGCTAAGCAAAGCCAGGAAGCCGCTGCCTAAATTGGAACCAATAACGATACACAGAGCAATATTAAGCGGTACCAGCCCGGTGGCGGCCAGAGTCGCAGTTAGCAGAACTGCCGCCAGGCTGGAATAGCTCACCATGGCAAACAGAGCGCCAATTAATAACGCCAAAACGGCATCACCAGCCAGAGAGGAGAAGACCTCTCGTACCGCGCTGGCCTGAGTAATAGGTTCAGCTGAAATAACGATCAGTTGCAAAGCCAGCAAGATCAACCCCAGCCCGATACCGGCCCTGCCCACTTGCCCAACCCGAGTTTTCTTCTGGCTTAAAAAGGTAATCACACCAAACAGAATCAATAGCGGCGATAGCCAGGAGAGATCGAAAGTCAGTACTCGCGCCATCAGCGCCGTACCTACATCTGCTCCTAACAGAATCACCAGTGCAGGCGCTAAACCAATAAGCCCCTGAGAAACAAAAGAGATCACCAGTAATGCGGTGGCGTTGCTGCTTTGCACCAGAGCAGTTACGCCTACCCCGGCAATAAATGCCCGCCATTTTTTCTGAATGCTGGCGCTAAGTATCCGACGTAAATCAGAACCAAATACCCGCATTACACCAGTACGAACAATATGAGTTCCCCAAACCAGCAGGGCCACAGAGGAGAGCAAATGAAGCAAGGTCAGCATAGCAATATCCTGTTATTCAATTTCAGAAGAACGCTCCTGTTTATTGAATCTAATAAACCACCTGTTTAATATTTAAAAATAGCAATAGAAGGCGCAGATGACGACGCCCTCAGGCTTATAGTTGAACTAACGATAATGATTCAGATTATGATGAATAATCGACAACAGCTTCTGATTATCAACTGATTGTAGCACGGTAACCGGTTTACCTTGTGCCGGTGCTATTCCCACATCTAAGCGAAGATTATGCGGATCCCGCTGCCAGGTAGTGCCGCGTGTTAATACACCTTCCAGCGCCACATCAACATAACGAGAAGTATAGGTCGCCACACTGCGATCCAACAACCAGGCGACCACCAAAACATCATGGATCCAGCAACCGGGCAGTCCACGAGTTTGAATGGAGTAATCCATCCATGGCCGTATGGTTTCCACCAGAAAATGGCACAGTGGCGTATCTATTTCCGCTATTTTATCTAAATCCTGATGCAGCATTTGCGTTTGCACTGTAGCATCCATAGGAACCAGAGTAATATTTGCACCACTGGTCAGTACTACATGGGCTGCTTCCGGGTCGACACCAAAGTTAGTGTCTTTAATATAGCCATCAACGTTAAATACGCCGCCCATAATCACAATTTCAGCCACATGGTTAACCAAATCCGGATAGAGCTGGATCGCATGAGCAATATTGGTTAATGGTCCGATAGCCACTAAGGTAATTTCACCGGGATTACTGCAAATCAGTTTTCCGATTTCATGTGCCGCTAGCGGGGCTTCATAATCCGCCATACGCAACCTGGGCACCTGCTGCCATAGATCGGTCAGACCGCTGCGTTCGGCACCATGATCCAGCTTATCCCGCCATGGTCCTGCTGGTTCAACCAATGCCTGTGAAGCACCCCGGCGAACCGGAATATTCAACCCCAGACGCTCTACCAGTGCTCGTGCCACCGAAAAACCCACCATACTGGGGGTATTGCCGGAAACCGTGGTAATCAACTCCAGTGAGATATCCGGGGCTGCAATGGCCAAAGCCAGTGCCAGACCATCATCAACATTGGCACCGACTACGCCATTTCCCGGATCGCAATCAATTATTAAGCGCATAATTATCTTTTCAGTTTAGTCGAGTGAGTTGCTCGTTGTGGCAAACACCCGCAGGATTCGCCTATCTGTAGCTCAAAGGCAAATTCTTGTACGTTAGGGGAATCATTCCAATTCTTCAGCATTTCAATAGCCGCTTTGGCCATTTTGCTCACTGGTTGACGAACGGTGGTTAAAGAAGGCACATTAAATTGCGATTCAACGGTACCGTTAAAACACACCATTGCCAGCTCATCAGGTACAGAAATCGATCTCTCAGACAGCGCCCGTAAGCACCCCAGCGCCTGTAATTCATTGGTGGCGAATAGCGCTCTGGGAAGTTTGCCCTGTAGCATTTGTTCTGCCGCCTGATAGCCGCCCTCGCGGGTATAATCGGTGGAGAAAATCCACTGCTCGTTGACCGCTAAACCGTTCTGTTGCAGCGCGTCCCGCCAGCCATTAATACGATCCTGGGTATTCAGCATCTCCCTTGGCCCGCAGATAATGGCAATATCGTGATAACCATGTTCAATCAGATGCGAAGTTGCCTGAAAAGCCGCGGCTTTTTCATCGACACGAATAGCACTCACCTTAAGTGCCGGATCAACCCGATCTAACATCACAAACGGCGTACCGCTGGCCTGAATCAACTCAATGTAAGGATGACGGTCAACGCTGGTATACAACAATCCATCCACCTGACGGTGCAACAGATTATTAATCAGTTCCAATTCGCGCTGGCGGTCATCTCCTGCATCGCCTAACAGCAATACCTGACCGTGGGTGAACGCCTCCTTTTGGAGAGCATGAGCCATTGAAGAAATAAATGGGTTAGAAATATTTGGCACTACTAAGCCATAGGTGCGGGTAGTTCCCGATGCTAAGGCTCTGGCAATACCATTTGGCCGGTATCCTGTTTTCTTAATCGCCGCTAACACGCGCTCACGAGTCGCTTCTGCAACCGGACGCGGTCCGTTATTGATTACATAACTAACCACGGCAACCGATGTCCCCGCTTCACGTGCCACATCGGAACGCGTTACGCGGCGAGAATGTTGATTCAACACTGCGTTACTCACTTAATCTGCCTGGCAGATAAAAATAACTATGGTTATCAGACTTTTATACAGGATACCGAACCTGTTCGCGGAAAAATACCCAACTCAGACAATAACATATCATTTTGTTGGGAATTAATCGGCACACATCAGGCTATATTGCATCTTCTGGCAGATTAAGGTCGCGTCCCCGCGTTTCCGGCGCAAAGAAGGTTGCAACCAGACCAATACCCGCCATAAACACAAAATAGACTGCAATCGGCCACCAGTGACCGGTATACGACAACATGGCTGAAGCCACAAGCGGAGCTGTTCCGCCCGACATAATAGAACCCAGCTCTTTCGCCACCGCCATTTTGGTATAACGGTTAGTGACACCAAACAGCTCAACGCCCCATGCTGCCTGCACTCCAAAGATACCCAGTGATGCCAGACCCATTCCAACGATGATGGTAATCATCACAATAATCGGTTCACGAGTTTCCAGCAGCATAAAGGCCGGAAATGCATACAGCACCAACAGAATACAGAACCAGCGATAGGTTATGCGACGACCAAACCGATCGGATAACCACCCGGCCAGTGGAATAATCAGAAAACCCAGCAATGAAGCAATAAATACCGCCATGGTGGGCACTGACTTATCAACCATCAGAACTTTTGCCACATAGCCAATAATAAAGCCCTGAGCCAGATAAGAAGGTCCATTTTCACCAATGCGTAAACCTACCATGATCCAGAAAGCTTTGGTGCGTTTCCAGAAGCTACGAGTGTCTTTCTGATCGACCTGCTGATGCCCTTTCTCCATAGCTAAACGACGTTGCTCTTCCAGAACCTTCTTTTGTCGTTCAAATACCGGTGTTTCACGCATATGGCGACGGATAAATAACGCCACCGCAGCAATCAAAATACTGGACAGGAACGGTATACGCCATCCCCACTCCAGTAAGCTCTGCTTATCCATCTGCAATACAATCAACCATACCAGAGATGCCAGTAAAGTACCGCTGTTAGAGCCCAGCGCAATGATTGATGATACCAGTCCACGTTTTTCAGCAGGGGCATATTCTCCTAACATTACCGCACCGCCGGAAAGCTCTGCTCCAGCCCCCAGGCCTTGCATAAAACGCAGGAAAGCTAAACAGCCAGGTGCCCATAAACCAATGGTAGCGTAGCTGGGTATCAAACCTATTAAGGTGGTTGAAGCCCCCATCAAGGTGATAGTAATCACCATCACTAACTTACGTCCTTTACGATCCCCCAACCAGCCAAACAACAACGCACCAATTGGACGGGCAATAAAGCCAACCGAATAGGTAGCAAAGCTGGAAATTAGCGCAACAACCGGAGTGGCATTAGGAAAAAAGACATCACCAAAAATGATACCTGCCGCCAGTCCGTACAGTGCAAAATCGGCGTATTCCATAGTGGTACCTAACCAGCATGAAAATGTCGCCCGCCAGAAATCTTTACGCCCTTCCTGTGTTGTCAACCTCTCGTCCGCCGCAGTCATCTCTGACGAGGCCTGAGAGATTGGCTCAGAGCTATTTATTATTGTCATTCGTTATCCCCTGTGTGATACAGATTAACAGCCGATATCCGGCGTGCTGCTTGCCTATATAATCCAACGCTCTGACTGGCCTGATTATTTATAGACCTCATCATATCGTTATGCTGCAAAGTTTATCTACCCGCGTAGATAGATCAAATCTACTCGCGTAGATTTTGAGGTCGTTCACAAAACGCGTTGTTTTTACCTGATTAATGTGACAAAAGAATGAATGTCTAAAAAAGAGGATTTACAACCAACGCCGTACTCGTTGGCAGTAACGCTGATAATTCTCACCAAAAACCTCAGTCAGCGCCCTTTCTTCCGGAATAATTTGAAACCGGGTGATAAACGCAATGAACAGCACAACCCCGGTCAGCCCCAGCAAATTTCCCAACCATAAACAGATACTCAGCAGCAATAAAGCCAATGCCAGATACATCGGATTACGGGAAAAAGCATACAGACCGCTATCAACCAGAGTAGTCGCTGAGTTTACCTTGATAGGATTAACCGTGGTCTTTTCACGGTAGAACATTGCCAGACTGGATAATCCAATGATGCCGGATGCCAGAAAACAGACGCCAGACACCACTAGCATCAGAGTAGATTCTGTTCTGAATGCCGGGAACCACCAGTTAATCAAACCAATAACCAGCAGAGAAATAACAAAAATAATTGGTGGTGGAAAACGCAACTCCAGTGCGGCACATTTCATGGCTTACCCTTTATTCTTCCAGCAGCGTTCTTAATCCTGCCGCTTTGTTCTCTATTTCCAGCCACTCCTGTTCGGGATCGGAACCCGCTACAATACCGGCTCCGGCATACAAATGGATATTACTGCCCTCCACCAAAGCAGAACGCAGAGAAACAGCGAACTCGGTTTGATTTAAAGAGATATACCCGGCAGAACCGGCGTACCAGTCACGCGTAAAAGGTTCATGTTGCAAAATAAACTGACGGGCTGGTTCGCGCGGAAGCCCCGCTACTGCCGCCGTTGGCTGTAATCGTTGCAGGCTGTCTGCATCGTTGGCCGCTGCCAGCTCCGCATGAATACTACGGCGCAGATGTTGCACTTTACGTAAGCGAACAATCTCCGCAGGCAGAACGTCAATGGCCAGAATACCGCCGTGCAACCGCTGGCAAATATCATCAACCACCAGCAGGTTTTCATGTTGGTTCTTTTTATCCTGCATTAACCAGTCGCCCAGCTGTTTCGCCTGTTGGTTATCCGATGAACTGGCTACCGTACCCGCCAGCGCTTCGGTAGTCAGATGTTGACCAACCCGTAAAAACAGACATTCAGGGGACGATCCTAAAAACGCCGTTTTATCATCCATTCGCATCATAAAGTGGAAGCAATGATGATTTACTTTCTCGCTGGCATTGAGAAACGCTGCCGGATTCAGAGGTTCATTTAGCGATAGCGTCGACTTACGGGCTAATACTACTTTTTCAAACTGACCTTGCTGAATAGCCTCCAGTGCCTGATTTAACAGATCGCACCATCCCTGCTTTTCTGGCTGATGCTGTACGCTGTTAACCTTTACATTAAGTACCGGTAGCGGCCTGGAGGTGGTTAACTGCTCAATGCTTTTCTGTGCAATAGCCACATCGTCAGCCAGCGAGGTTTCGCTGTAAAGATTCACCACCAGCTTACCGCCATCCATATCCCGTAATAGCTCAATACGAGGCAGAAATAAGGCACTTTTCGGCGTGTTAAATGATGGAGTTTCTACCTGATCAAAGGTATTCAATCCCCAGATACGCATATCCGCGACGTTATTAGTCACCAAAAACTGACGGGCAGAATCCGCATCATTAAATCGAATCACTTCCCCACATACTGCCGCTTCTTCTAAATCATCACGCTGACGCCAGTAAAACTGTGGGAAAATTGGCTGGGCTGCAAGCCAACTAAGTAACGAGGTACGTTGCTGAAGCGTGAGGGAAACGGTAATACGCTCCCGACCTGGTTCCGGGCGAGCAACTTCTTGCAGGCGCTCATGCAGCTGCTTCACCAGTTCAGATATTTGCTTCACTACAACCTCTCGGAGATAAAACTTAAAACAACGGATTATACGGTGGATTGAATCGAAAATCAGATAAAAATAGATTTCTGCACAAAGGTCTTTTTTAAAAGCGAACTACCAAACAAAATTGAATTTTGGGGATATTCCGGCCGTAATGACTGTGCGCTTATATTTTCATAGTGCCCGGCCGGAAGACCATCGGTACTTTAGCTCCGAGTGCGTCGGGCCTAGCCGGGTTAGGGGCGCTCCGGCAGCTAAAGCTGCTACGACCCCAACACCCGTCTCTCCCGACGGTCAGCTTTTATTATTAGTTTGAAATATCAGCCCAAAGGCCGATATTTGTTTACTGGCAAACATAATCTCTACATGCAAAATGACTTAAAACTAACTATTACATTGTCAAACATCGGGAGAGATTGCCGTTGGGGTCGACTTGGCGTAAGCCAACGACAAACAGGCAAAGCCTGTTTGAACAGTGCTAGCGCTGGCCCGAAGGGCAAAACACCGAAGGTGTTTTGTAACGGCCCCTAGGGAATCTAGGCCCGATGCACACCAATGCCAAGTACAGATGGTTTCCCGGCCGGGCACAACGCCAATATACTCTCACAGCCTTTACGGTCGGAATATCCACTGAAACTGATACCTCTAAATTAAAAATACCGGCAAACATCGCCGGTATTTTCATCAAAACAACAAACTATTACATCATTGGAAATGCATACCGCGCCAGCTTAATCAGCGGCTCCGGATACAGACCAAAGAACAGCACTGCCAGCGCCGACAGCAGAACGACCACACCACCAGCGGTTAACGCCCAGTTGCTTGGTGTATCACGCTGACGTTCTTGCGGAGCTTCCAGATACAGGCTGACCATGGTACGCAGATAGTAGTAAAGACCAATCGCACTACCGACCACTACCGTTACGGTTAACCACCATAAATCTGCACTCACACCGATAGCGATAACATAGAACTTACCAATAAAGCCTAAAGTCATCGGCACACCAGCCAGAGACAGCATCATCACGGTTAACACCGCAGACAGAATTGGCTTATGCCAGAACAGACCGCGATAAGCATACAGAGATTCAGCATCCGGACCGGTATACGGGCTGGACATCAGACTGACCACACCAAAAGCACCCAAGCTAGCAAACAGATAACCTGCCAGATAGACGTTAATGGTTTCAATCGATAGTTGATGACCCTGAACCGCAATCAGCGCTACCAGCAGGTAACCTAAGTGAGCGATAGATGAATAACCCAGCATCCGCTTAATGTTGCTTTGAGTCAGTGCCAGAATGTTACCGAATAGAATGGAACAGAAGGCAATGATCGCTAACACAGTACGAACTGATTCACCGTCAGCTACTGGTGCATACATGAACATCCGCACCAGCGCACCGAAGATAGCAATCTTACTGGCAGTTGCCAGAAAGGTTGATACCGGAGCCGGAGCACCCTGATAAACGTCCGGCGTCCACAGTTGGAACGGCACCAGAGATAGCTTAAAGCCGAAGCCAACCAGCATCATGCCAAGGCCAACAATCAACAGCGGTTGATGCAGCACCTTATCACTCATGCTGTGACCCAGATCGGCGAAAGACAAGCCACCGGTTCCCGCATACAGCAGCGCCATACCAAACAGCAAGAATGAAGAAGCCGCCGCAGACAACACCATATATTTAATTGACGCTTCCAGTGAGCGACGCTGGCGATAAGCATAACCCACCAGACCAAACAGCGGCAATGAAAGCAGTTCAATACCAATAAACAGCGATGCCAGATGGTTAGCACCCGCTAATACCACCCCACCCAATGCAGCAATCAACACCAGCAAATAAAATTCTTCTTTATTATCCGGGTAGCCACTCAGCCATGGGTAAGCAAAGGTACAGGTTGCCAGGCTAGCCAGCAGCACCAGTGCGGTGAAAAAGATTGAGAATCCATCGATTCGTAGCAGCGGGGTCACATCCGTAGCCGGTTGCTGTGCAACAATAAACAGCGAAAGCAGCGCAACGTTAAGGCCAATAACCGTAATTGTTGCATTAAGGAAGTGATCGCGTCGCCACGCAATGGACAGCATCACAACCACCACGGTCAATCCAACGATTAACAGCGGTAATAGAGAAAGCATATGTTGTGCAGTTAGTGTCATGGCGATTTACTTTCCTATAGACATGTCTGGAGATACGGAAGCCGCAGCGTTATACCATTGAGAAATGGTGCTCACCGCAGAGTGTGACGTATCCAGAACCGGCTGAGGGTAAACGCCTAACAGTACCAGCAACACCACCAGTAACAGCACCATGGACAGCTCACGCATGTTCATGCCTGCAATTGGTTTATCAGATTTTGGTGCACCGTAATAAGCACGTTGCATCATAACCAGTGAGTAAACTGATGCGAATACCAAACCAAAAGTTGCCACCACAGTAATAACCGGAACTACCGGATAGCTTCCAAACAGAATCATAAATTCACCAACGAAGTTACCGGTTCCTGGCATACCTAAGGTCGCTACGGCAAAGAACAGCGACAGCGCTGGTAAATAACGAATACGCTTCCACAAACCGCCCATTTCACGCATATCGCGAGTATGCAGACGCTCATACAGTTGACCACTGATGATAAACAGACCGGCAGCTGACAGGCCGTGAGCAATCATCTGCACCACCGCACCCTGATAAGCCAGCACGCTACCGCTATAAATAGCGATCATCACAAAGCCCATGTGGGAAATACTGGTGTAAGCGATTAAACGTTTAATATCGGTCTGAACAAACGCCATCCAGGCACCGTAGAAGATCCCTAACACACCCAGCCACATGGCAATTGGTGCAAACGCGTGAGACGCTTCCGGGAAGAACGGCAGACTGAAGCGCAGTAAACCATAAGCCGCGGTCTTCAACAGCAGACCGGCAAGGTCAACAGAACCTGCGGTTGGTGCCTGACTGTGAGCATCCGGCAACCAGCCGTGCAGTGGCACTACCGGCATTTTCATCGCAAAGGCGATAAAGAAGCCCAGCATCAGCAGGAACTGTACTTCGTAGGACATTGGCGTATTCAGCAAGTCTTCATAGTTGAAGGTCATCACGCCGGTGGCTTTGAAGTGAACAAATACCAGACCAACAATGGCAATCAACATGAACAGGCTGCTGGCCTGCGCATAGATAAAGAATTTAGTTGCTGCGCTAATGCGGGTTTTACCGTCAGATCCTTTATGCCCCCAAAGAGCAATCAGGAAGTACATCGGAACCAGCATAATCTCCCAGAAGAAGAAGAACAGGAACATATCGACTGCCAGGAACACCCCCATTACCCCACCGAGAATCCACAGCAGGTTTAAATGGAAGAAACCCTGAGAGCGCTGACCTTCTGTCCATGAACAGAGGATAGCCAGCAGCCCAAGAAAAGCAGTCAATACCACCATCAGCAGTGACAGACCATCTAATGCCAGATGGATCTGAATGCCAAGGCTTGGGATCCAGTCTACGCGGAATGGCTCAGCCAACCACATATTCTGCGGAGAAGTGACAGTAAAGCCGCTCTCCATCCACAGATACAGGGAGAGAACCAGCGTTAACCCCATCGATATCAGCGCAACATAACGAGGCACTTGTTTACCTAAGCGCTCGCTCGGCCAGCAAAGGAAGCCGCCGATAAAGGGTAAAAGTATTAGCCAAGGTAGTAGCATGGCGTTTTATGTCCTTTATTTGAATAAGCTTTATTTGAAAAACTACAAAATTTTTCTTTTGTTAAGTTATTCAGTTAAACCCACAATAACAGAGCCAATACGACCACTGCACCCAAAGCCATTGACGCGGCGTACCAGCGCAACAGACCATTTTCACTGACTACCATCGTACGGTTACATAAGCGAACAAACATCGCCGTCAGATTCATCAGAGAGTTCAGTGGATCACGCTGTAACAGCTTCGCCACTGCCAGATAAGGTTTAACAAACACCTTGTCATACAGCCAGTCGAAGCCCCACGCGTTATACCACCAGGTAGAGAGCAGTTTGCCCGGTCCGCTTTGTGCAATGCTGGTAACCATTTGACGTTTGCCAAGGTACAGCACCGCCGCCAGTAAGATACCAACAATCGCCACACCACCGGAGATCATCTCTAACATCAGTTTGCCTTCTTCTGGCCATTCACGAACCGGTAACACACCGTTCAGCGGCAGCGCCAGGAAAGCACCCACAGCGGTTGATAACACCAACAGCACCACCAGCGGTAAAGTATGGGAAATCCCACCCACTGAATGCGCTTCGGTTTTTTCTTCGCCGTGGAACACAATAAAGATCATGCGGAAGGTATATAGCGAGGTCAGGAATGCCCCAACTAAGCCTGCCAGCATTAAGTTAAAGTGGCCTGATGCATAGGCTTCAAACAGGATCTTATCCTTACTAAAGAAGCCGGAAGTGACCATTGGTAAGGCAGACAGCGCCGCACCACCCACCAGGAAGCAAACATATACCAGAGGGATCTTCTTACGTAATCCGCCCATTTTGAAAATGTTTTGCTCGTGATGGCAAGCCAGAATCACCGAGCCGGATGACAGGAATAACAGCGCTTTAAAGAAAGCGTGCATCATCAGGTGGAAGATTGCTGCGTCCCATGCCTGTACGCCAAGCGCCAGGAACATGTAACCCAGTTGACTCATGGTTGAGTAAGCCAGAACACGTTTGATATCGGTTTGAACCAGTGCTGCAAAACCTGCCAGCAACAAAGTCACACCACCGATAACGCCAACCAGATTCAATACTTCTGGCGTTAACAGGAACAGACCGTTAGTACGGGCAATCAGATAGACACCCGCGGTAACCATGGTCGCGGCGTGGATCAGAGCAGAAACCGGTGTTGGACCAGCCATCGCATCGGCCAGCCAGGTTTGTAACGGTAACTGTGCTGATTTACCTACTGCACCACCAACTAACATCAGGGTTGCCCAGTTCAGCGCCGTTGAGCCAGCAGCAAATTTCTGCGGTGCTAATTCCAGCATCTCGCGGATGTTCAGCGTGCCCAGTTCGTGGAACAGGATAAACAGACCAATGGCCAGGAACACGTCACCCACACGGGTCACGATAAAGGCTTTCATGGCTGCTGCACCATTGTTCGGATTGGTGTAGTAGAAACCGATTAACAGATAACTACATAGCCCCACCCCTTCCCAGCCGAGATACATCAGCAGTAAGTTGTCGGCCAGTACCAAAACCACCATGCTGGCGATAAACAGGTTAGTGTAAGCAAAGAAACGAGAATAACCCTCTTCACCGCGCATATACCAGGAAGCATACAGGTGAATAAAGAAGCCAACGCCCACCACCACTGACAACATGGTGACCGACAGGCTATCCAGCGTTAAGGTTACGCTGATATCGAAGTTATCCACTTTCATCCAGGTCCAGAGAACCTGTTGCGATACTTCTGCTGAATTTCCCTGAGAGACAAAGCTATAAACTATCCACGCCGTAACCAGAGCTGCCAGACCGATAGAACCCACACCCACCGTAGCAGAAGTGTTCTCAGACCAGCGACCGCGGGAGAATGCCAGCAGCAAAAAGCCCAGCAGCGGTAGCAAAATTGTTAGATATAGTAGGTTCTGGTTCATCCGCGCATCTCACTGACAGAGTCGACATTCAGGGTTTGACGACGACGATGAAGCTGTAATAACAGCGCAAGACCGATACTGGCCTCTGCCGCTGCCAGGCTAATCACCAGAATGTACATTACTTGTCCATCCGGCTGTTGCCAAAAGCTACCCGCCACTACAAACGCCAACGCTACGGCGTTGATCATGATTTCCAGGCTGATCAGCATGAATAACAAGTTACGACGGATCAGCAGCCCGGCCAGACCCAGCGCGAACAGAATCGCCGCCAGTATCAGACCATGTTCCAATGGGATCATGCTTGTTCCTCCGTTTTGTTAATCGACGCTTCAGCACTCTTGTTCTCACGACCTAAGTGGTAAGCAACAACAAGACCTGCTAACAGCAGCATAGAAGCCAGTTCAACGGCAAGAACGTAAGGACCGAACAGGCTTACACCCACTCGTTTTGCGTCTACCATATCCCCATAAATAGGTTGACCCGCTGCGCTATAGATACCAATGCACAGGATCACTAACAGCACCAGACACAGTGCCGCAGGGCCAAGCCATACGCCAGGTTTCAGCCACTCACGTTCCTGATGGGTTACTGAATCACCAAGATTCAGCAT
Organism: Limnobaculum xujianqingii; assembly: GCF_013394855.1. Classification (NCBI taxonomy): domain Bacteria; kingdom Pseudomonadati; phylum Pseudomonadota; class Gammaproteobacteria; order Enterobacterales; family Budviciaceae; genus Limnobaculum; species Limnobaculum xujianqingii. Next base: position 1,357,498 of record NZ_JABMLK010000001.1, read on the forward strand.
CATCACTACGAACACGAACAGCACCATAATGGCCCCGGCGTAAACGATAATTTCAAGCGCACCGGCAAAGTAGGCTCCCAGCGAGAAGAACACGCAGGAAATAGCCAGCAGCGAGACGATTAAAAACAGTAACGCATGCACCGGATTGGTATGTGTAATCACCCTTAGCGTTGCCAGAACGGCAATGGCCGCTGAAATATAAAATGCAACTTCCACGTTCCGCTCCTTTAGGGTAAAAGACTTTTCAGGTCAATTGGTTTAGATTCGTTTTCCGCTTCGCCTTTACCCTTGCCGTCAATCGCCATACCGGACATCCGGTAGAAGCTATACTCAGGGTATTTACCCGGACCAGAAATCAGCAGATCTTCTTTTTCATACACCAGATCCTGACGTTTAAAGTCAGCCATTTCAAAGTCTGGCGTCAGCTGAATTGCCGTGGTCGGGCAAGCCTCTTCACACATGCCGCAGAAAATGCAGCGTGAGAAGTTAATACGGAAAAATTCCGGATACCAACGGCCATCCTGCATCTCGGCTTTTTGCAGCGAGATACAGCCAACCGGACAGGCAACCGCACACAGGTTACAGGCTACGCAACGCTCTTCCCCGTCTGGATCGCGAGTCAGAACAATACGACCACGGTAACGAGGCGGTACATAAATAGGTACATCCGGGTACATTCTCGTGTCACGCTTATGAAACGCGTGCAGGAAAATCATCCACAGACTGCGCAGTTGGGTACCGAAGCCAACCACTAACTCTTTTAATGTCATGGTTATCTCTCCCTTATTGCGCTTTAATCAGAATGATGGCCGCTGTAACCAACAGGTTCAACAGCGTTAACGGCAGGCAAACGCGCCAGCCAAAAGACATCACCTGGTCATAACGTGGACGAGGCAATGATGCCCGTACCAGAATAAACATCATCATGAAGAAGCCGGTTTTCAGAGCAAACCACAGAATAGGTGGTAAGAACGGCCCCTGCCAGCCACCGAAGAACAGCGTCACGATTAAGGCAGAAATAGTGACGATACCGACATATTCACCGACGAAGAACAAACCAAACTTCATACCGGAATATTCAATGTGGTAACCATCAGCCAGTTCCTGTTCCGCTTCCGGCTGGTCAAATGGATGGCGGTGACATACTGCTATGCCCGCTATCACAAAGGTGACAAAGCCAAAAAACTGAGGAATAACAAACCAGACATCAGCCTGAGCTTCTACGATATCGCGCATGTTAAACGAACCGGTCACCGCAACAATACCCATTAGCGACAAGCCCAGGAACACTTCATAGCTCAGGGTTTGCGCCGAGGCGCGCATGGCACCTAACAGAGCGTATTTGTTGTTACTTGACCAACCGGCGAACAGCACCGCATATACCGCCAGACCAGCCAGCATAAAGAAGAACAGGATGCCGATATTCAGGTCAGATACACCCCAGGTCGGGGTAACTGGTACGATCGCGAAAGCCAGTAGCATTGAGCTGAAGGCGATAATCGGTGCCAGAGTAAAGATCATCTTGTCAGAGAAGTTGGGAACCCAGTCCTCTTTGAAGAACATCTTGATCATGTCCGCCACGATTTGCAGTGAACCAAACGGCCCTACCCGGTTTGGTCCGTAACGATCCTGAAACAGAGATAACAGGCGGCGTTCACCGAAACTCATCAGCGCGCCACAGGTTACCACTACCAACAGGATCACCACTGCTTTACCGATAGCAATCAGAGTATCTGTCACTTCCGGAGTCAGCCAACTCATACCGTTGTCTCCTTCAGGTTGTCAATGCGCTTGCCAACCAGAGCAGGAGAAATGCCCGGTAAGCCCAGAGGCAGACCAATAAAGCCCGCTTCCAGCGTATCGCTGATTCTGACCGGCAGCTTCAGGTCAGAACCTTCACAGCTGAAAGCCACTACAGAACCGGTATTGACGCTCAGTTTGGCTGCGTCTTGTGGATTAAGCATCACGTAAGCCTCAGGCATACGCTGCTGAATCACATCAGAACGTTGTGACATTTCATCACTACCAAACAGATGGTAATAAGGTGCTACCAGCCAGCTGTTTTCGCCGCCAGTCGGTACATTAACTACCGCATCAAAATAAGCCAGTTCGCCGCTTTCCGCTTTCTCAATCAGACGCACACCCGGATCGCCAGAACGCAGTTTTCCACCCACTTCAGACTGGAACTTGTTCCATGCCTGCGGTGAGTTCCAACCCGGAGCCCAGGCAAACGGAATTTGCTGACGATCGGCTTCAGGTGCGCTATAGCCTTCCATTGAATAAGCAAAGGCAGTGTCATTGTCCTGAGGTTGACGTTTTTCATGCACGCTAACATCAGCCATCATCGCGGTACGACCACTGTAACGGTGAGGTTCACGGGCAATTTTCAGACCTTTAATACGGAATGAAGCATCCGGCGCAGCGTTAACGATACCGGCCAAAAGTGGGAACTCTTGTGCCACAGCGCTAACCACGTGATCCAACAGCGTCCAGTCAAGACGACGGCTGTTATATACGCTGTCCAGCGAATGCAGCCAGCGCCAGCTTTCCAGAATATAGCTCTTATGAGCGCGATCTTTATCGTAGAACGAAGGTTCGTAAACCTGGAAGAAGCGCTGAGCGCGGCCTTCCTGATTGACCAGCGTACCGTCACTTTCAGCAAAGCTTGCCGCAGAAAGAATCAGCGTTGCTTTATCCATCACTTCAGTACGTTGGTGATCAACGACGATAAGATTTTCAACTTTAGCCAGTGCCGCATCAATACGCGCTCTGGAAGCATGACGGTATAAGTCATTCTCCATTACGATTAAGGTATCGGCTTCACCGTTTTCGATTTGAGTCAGCGCATCATCGATGGAGCTGCCACCAATCATCGCCACACCCATGCTGTTAGATTCTGCAGCAACGAAGGTGATACCTGTTTCCAGACCCTGCTTTTTCAGCGCCAGTGCGATATTGGTTGCAGCCTGAATAATCTCTTCGCTGCCAGCACCGCTGCCGGTAACAATTAATGGTTTTCTGGCACCGGATAAAGCCTGAACGATGATATCTACTTTGCCTTTTAGCGATGCAGGTAAATCTGCTACCGCTGGCGCAGAACTATCAATACCCTGAGCAATGGCAAAACCTAAACGCGCCTGCTCAGCAACAGAAGCGCTGTAATTCCAGGCGGCAACATCATCAAGGCGAGTACTATCAATGTTGGTCACAAACAGCGGATATTTCGCATGTTGACCAATATTTTGTACCGCAGCGATCTGCCAGTCGGCAACGCGCTGGGCGGCTGCCATTTCGCGAGCTTTGCCTTTTACTGCCTGACGCAGTGCCAGAGCAATACGCGCACTAGTTTGAGTGACATCTTCACCCAGTACCAGCACCGCATCATAGCCTTCCATCTCGCGCAGTGAAGGGGTGTATAAACCACTTTCACGTAGCACTTTCTGCATCAGTTGAACGCGGGCTAATTCGCCAGCTTCCATACCGTTGGAGTAGTTCTCAGCACCAACCAGTTGACGTAACGCATAGTTACTTTCCAGACTGGCGCGTGGTGAACCAATACCAATGGTTTTCTTAGACTGACGCAATACATCTGCTGCACCTTCCATCGCCTGTTCCGGATTTAGGTGAATCCAGTCCTGACCGCGTAACTGCTGCGGACTGCGTGGACGATCTTTCAGGTTAACGTAACCGTAGCCAAAACGGCCGCGGTCACATAAGAAATAGTGGTTTACCGTACCGTTGTAACGGTTCTCAATGCGGCGCAATTCACCATAGCGTTCGCCCGGGCTGGTATTACAGCCGACGCTACACTGTTGGCAAATGCTTGGGGCAAACTGCATATCCCATTTACGGTTATAGCGCTCGGAGTGAGTCTTATCGGTAAATACACCGGTAGGACAGACTTCCACCAGGTTGCCTGAGAATTCGCTTTCCAGGGTACCGTCTTCCGGACGCCCAAAGTACACGTTGTCATGAGAACCATATACGCCAAAGTCTTCACCACCCGCATAATCTTTGTAATAGCGAACGCAGCGATAACAAGCGATACAGCGGTTCATTTCATGATTAATGAAAGGCCCCAGCTCCTGATTGTTATGGGTACGCTTATTAAAGCGATATTTGCGGAAGCTATGACCGGTCATTACGGTCATATCTTGTAAATGACAGTTTCCGCCCTCCTCACAGACCGGACAGTCGTGAGGGTGGTTTACCATTAAGAACTCCACGACGGCTTCGCGGAATTTTTTGGCTTCTTCATCTTCAATAGCAATATAGCTACCGTCAGATGCCGGTGTCATACATGACATAACCAAACGCCCGCGTTTATCATCAGGCCCCTGGAACTGCTTTACCGCACATTGGCGGCAAGCGCCGACGCTACCAAGCGCCGGATGCCAGCAAAAGTAAGGAATATCGAGGCCCAGTGAGAGACATGCCTGCAGCAGGTTCTCAGCACCATCAACTTCGTATTCTTCGCCGTCTACATGAATCGTTGCCATAGTCAGCATGCTTCCTGTAGCCCGCAACAGCGGGCATATAACTTAAAAAATTCGTTCCCGGATCGTCGTCGTTTCTTTATATATAAATGACGTTTACCAACGCTGCTTCAGCAGGTTTGGCTGGATCCCGGCGATTGGATTCAGGTTATTAAAGGTTTTCACTTTAATACCCGCTTCAAACTCTTCACGGAAATACTTAATCGCACTCTGTAATGGCTCAACTGCCCCCGGCGCCAGTGCGCAGAAGGTGTGGCCCGGCGACAGGAAACGACACAGCTGCTCAAGGGTTTCAACATCCCCCGGCTGGCCTTCGCCTTTTTCCAGTGCGGTCAGAATTTTCACGCTCCACGGCAAACCGTCACGGCATGGAGTACACCAACCGCAGGATTCGCGCGCGAAGAACTCTTCGAGATTGCGGGTCAATCCAACCATACTAATTTTGTCATCAACGGCCATCGCCAACGCGGTACCTAAACGGCTACCGGCTTTTGCAATATTGGCAAAGTCCATTGGTAAATCGAGGTGTGCTTCGGTCAGGAAATCGGTCCCTGCTCCGCCCGGTTGCCAGGCTTTCAGCTTCAGACCATCCTGCATACCGCTAGCATAATCTTCCAGCAGTTCACGTGCTGTAATACCGAAAGGCAATTCCCACAGGCCCGGATTTTTCACCCGACCAGAGAAGCCCATCAGTTTAGTACCTGCATCCTGACTCTTACCGGCAGACAAACCGCGATACCATTCAGGACCATGCTGAACAATAGACGGAACGTTACACAGGGTTTCTACGTTATTTACGCAGGTTGGTTTACCCCATGCGCCAGAAGTGGCAGGAAATGGTGGTTTAGAGCGAGGGTTAGCACGACGGCCTTCCAGTGAGTTAATCAATGCGGTTTCTTCACCGCAGATATAACGCCCTGCACCGGTATGAACAAACAGCTCGAAATCAAATCCGCTGCCTAAAATATTCTTGCCCAGGAAGCCGGCTTTTTTCGCCTCTTCAATGGCACGACGCAGATGATCGGCTGCTTCAATATATTCGCCACGCAGGAAGATATAACCGCGATAGGCTTTCAGAGCGAAACCGCCAATCAGCATACCTTCAACCAGCAGATGAGGCAGTTGCTCCATCAGCAGGCGGTCTTTATATGTGCCTGGCTCCATTTCATCCGCATTACACAGGATGTAACGGACATTCATGCTTTCGTCTTTCGGCATCAGGCTCCACTTAAGACCAGTGGAGAAGCCAGCACCGCCGCGACCGCTTAAGCCTGAGTCTTTGACAGTAGAAACCACATCGTCCGGCGCCATTCCCTTCAGGGCTTTTTCTGCACCGACATAACCGCTTTTACTGCGATATTCATCAAACCATACCGGCTGCTGGTCAGCTCGCAGACGCCAGGTCAGAGGATGTTGCTCTTCCGTCAGGATACGTTGAGTACCTAATAATGTTGGCCCGCTCATTGATATTGCTCCAGTAGTTTCTCAATATCTTCCGGTTTCAGATGCTCATGAGTATCCTCATCGATCATCATACTTGGCCCTTTGTCACAGTTACCTAAACAGCAGGTTGGCAACAGGGTGAAACGTCCATCAAAGGTAGTTTGGCCCGGCTTGATATCCAGCTTTCTCTCAAGCGCTGCCTGAATTCCCTGATAGCCGTTGATGTAACACACTACGCTGTCGCAGTAGCGAATCACATGACGGCCAACCGGGCGACGATAAATCTGGCTGTAGAAAGTGGCCACACCTTCTACGTCACTGGCAGGAATGCCTAATACATCAGCAATTGCGCCAATAGCACCATCAGGAACCCAGCCGCGTTTCTTTTGCACCAGTTTCAGTGCTTCAATCGATGCCGCGCGCGGATCTTCGTAATGATGTTTCTCGTGCTCAATCGCTTCGAGCTCTTCCGCACTCAGCGTGAAAATTTCTTTATCGGTCATAACTAGCGATCCACGTCTGACATAACAAAATCAATACTACCCAGATAGACAATTAAGTCTGATACCAGGCAGCCACGAATGACGGACGGGATCTGCTGCAGATGCGCATAGCTCGGCGTACGAACCCGGGTACGGTAGCTCATGGTGCCGCCGTCGCTGGTCAGATAGTAGCTATTGATCCCTTTGGTGGCTTCCACCATGCTGAACGATTCGTTAGCCGGCATTACCGGACCCCATGACACTTGCAGGAAGTGAGTAATCAGGGTTTCGATATGCTGCAATGAACGCTCTTTTGGCGGAGGCGTAGTCAGTGGATGGTCTGCTTTAAACGGCCCTTCAGGCATGTTATTCAGACACTGTTCCAGAATCCGCAAGCTCTGGCGTAGCTCTTCCACTTTCAGCATCACACGGTCATAGCAGTCGCCGTTATAGCTGATTGGTACTTCGAACTCGAAGTTTTCGTAGCCAGAGTAAGGACGAGCTTTACGCACATCAAAATCGATGCCCGTTGCTCGCAGCCCGGCACCGGTAACACCCCAGGCCAGCGCTTCTTCTGCACTGTACTGAGCCACACCCACGGTACGGCCTTTCAGAATGGTGTTTTGCAAAGCGGCTTTAACATAAGAATCAAGACGCTTCGGCATCCAGTCGAGGAATTCTTTTAGCAGCTTCTCCCAGCCTTTTGGCAGGTCATGAGCTACACCGCCAATGCGGAACCATGCCGGGTGCATACGGAAACCGGTAATGGCTTCAACGATGTCATAAATACGGGCGCGGTCACTAAAGGCGAAGAACACTGGTGTCATAGCACCAACGTCCTGAATATAGGTAGAGATATACAGCAGGTGACTGTTAATACGGAACAGTTCAGACAGCATCACCCGGATGGTTTTCACTTTGTCCGGAACTTCGATACCTGCCAGCTTCTCAACTGCCAGCACATATGGCATTTCGTTGATACAGCCACCAAGATATTCAATACGGTCAGTGAACGGAATGTAGCTATGCCATGACTGGCGTTCGCCCATTTTTTCTGCACCGCGGTGGTGGTAACCGATATCCGGTACGCAATCGACGATCTCTTCACCGTCCAATTGCATAATGATACGGAATGCTCCGTGAGAAGATGGATGGTTAGGACCCAGGTTGAGGAACATAAAGTCCTCGTTTTTGGTTCCACGCTTCATACCCCACTCTTCAGGTTTGAAGGTTAGTGATTCCATCTCCAGATCTTCTTTTGCCTTGGTTAAGACAAAAGGATCGAATTCTGTAGCACGCGCCGGATAATCTTTACGTAGCGGATGCCCTTCCCAGGTGTCCGGCATCATGATACGACGCAGGTTTGGGTGACCATCAATGGTGATACCAAACATTTCCCAGGTTTCACGCTCATACCAATTGGCGTTAGGGAAAATGCCGGTCACGGTCGGCACATGCAGATCGTTTTCCACCAGAGCGACTTTCAGCATAATGTCTTTATTACGCTCAACAGAAATCAGGTGGTAGAAAACGGAAAAATCCGCAGCCGGTAAACCGTTGCGGTGGGTACGTAAACGTTCGTCCATGCCATGTAAATCAAATAGCATGACATAGGGTTTTGGTTGCTTACGTAAGAAGGTCATTACCTCCAGAAGCTGCTCACGTTTAACCCACACCACTGGCACGCCAGTACGGGTAGGTTGAACGGTAAAGGCGTCTGGCCCAAAACGGTTGTGCAGTTCACCTATTACCGGATCATCAAGATGATCCCGTGTTTGCCAGGCGGGTTGGTCGCTCGCCTGCGTCATCGGTTCTGTCATAGTTGTTTTCGCCGCTCATTACTCAAATAAAATTCTGTTGCTAAAACACCCGCATTAACGGGCAGGTGCTTTGGCTAAAGTTAAATTTCGTCAGGGGTGCGCAGATTCGTGACGGCAATGCGCTCGGCGCGCTTGCGTTCTTTTTCTGACTGCATCTCTTTGCGATACACGCCCTGCTCGCCAACCACCCAGGAGAGTGGACGACGTTCCTGACCGATAGAATCACGTAATAACAGAAGTGCCTGCATATAGGCTTCCGGACGCGGCGGACAACCGGGAATATACACATCAACCGGTATAAATTTATCAACGCCTTGTACTACGGAATAGATGTCGTACATGCCGCCAGAGTTGGCACAGGCACCCATCGAGATAACCCATTTAGGTTCCAGCATCTGATCGTACAAACGCTGAATAACCGGCGCCATTTTGACAAAACAGGTACCGGCAACCACCATAAAGTCGGCCTGACGCGGAGAAGCACGCAGTACTTCCGCACCAAAGCGAGAAACGTCATGAACCGCGGTAAACGAGGTCACCATTTCAACGTAGCAACAGGACAGTCCGAAGTTAAAAGGCCAGAGCGAATTTTTACGCCCCCAGTTAACTACATCGTTCAGGGCAGTATCGAGCTTGCCCATAAAGATGCCTTTTTGAGCATCCTGTTCCAGGGGGTCGGTGACAATTTCCTGCTTTTGTAGAGGATAACGATCGTTTTCACCGTCGAGATCTACGCGAGTGAGCGTATATTTCATCTTCAAGCCTCGCTGTTACTGCAAGTTACTGGGAATTTTTGCACTGTTCTTAAGCTGCCGTTTGGAACGCTGCGGCGTCCAGTCCAATGCACCGATGCGCACCAGATAAAACAATCCGGCCAAAAGAACAAAAATGAAAATGGCTGCTTCGATGAATCCTATCCAGCCGCTTTCACGAACAGAAACAGACCAGGCAAACAGATAAAGGGCTTCAACATCGAAGATAACGAAGAACATGGCAACCAGATAGAATTTAGCAGAGAGGCGCAAACGTGCGGACCCTACGGCATCGATACCTGATTCATATGGCGTATTTTTGGTTCTTGCTCTGGCACGGCCACCAAGAAAATAGGCGGCGGTGAGCATAAAGGCACACAGGCCCAATGCAATAACAATAAATACGGCAAAAGCCCAGTTATGGGCGAAAACTTCAGTGCTTGTAGGCATATGCTCTTACTACTCTTAGAAAAAATAGTATTTACCGGCTTGTTCTCAGGAGAGCCAATCCGATGACTACGACAATTAAAAGGAAAAATAAAACGCCTGCACCCTGGTTGGGCTTCATTGTCTTACGCAATGATTAACGTGGAGTTTTACTCTTTTTTACAACAATTCGTCAACATCAACCAAACATTTACTAATACAAATCACAAAACAGAGATAAAACTGCTCGATCTAACTAAATCGAGTCAGCATAAAAATAACTGAACTCAATCAAGCGGCTATTCTGACAGAAATAGATATTTTTACCACCGTTGTAACAGAAGTTTTTCTTTGACGCTCCGCACATCATGAAACATTTCTGGCACATACTGGAAATATTAGCGTTGCATCTTTTTGCCACACAGCCTTTGGTAAGCATAGCTTCCAGCCAGATATTCGTATAGCCAATGAAGCGATTAAGAAATACTTTTTCCTGAAAATGAAAAAGGCGACTGACAAGTCGCCTTTAACACAAGTTTGTAACACCGGTTGAAATAATTACCCCAGGTAAATAAAGGTCATTACCAGGTTAACAATGGCCGCCACTGCCATAGGAATTGCCGTACGTTTTACCACCTGGAATGGTGACACGTTGGCGATACCTGCGATAGCGACAATAGCTGCAGTAATCGGTGAAACCGTTCGTCCAAAGCTGGTCATAATCTGCATTGGCAGAATCAGCGTTACTACATCCACTTTCAGGAAAGCGGCAATTTTTGGTGTTAACGCTGCAAAGGAGAAGAATGCCGCATTACCAGAACCCATTAAGAACGCCGCCAGAGCCAGAATAAAGCTCATAACGATGATCATTGCCCCTACCCCGAATCCTGCATTTTGTGCCGCCGTAATCAGCGTATCGACTGCTCCGACTTTCAGTAAACCGTTGGCAAACACTTCACCACACACAATCAGTGAAACCACTAATACAAACTGTTTACCCATTCCCTCGAAGAACAGCATAAAACTGTCCATCACTGCTTTAGCACTCTTCAATCTGAAATATTCAAACACTAAGGCCACAATGGTACTGATAATCATCGCCGTGGTGACATCCATCTTGATACTGGAATGGAATATTGGGCTGAAACCGATAATCAGCACTAAAGGTACCACCGGCAATAATGCATAAATAAGTGGCGGACGACTGTGATCGTTATGATCGATGTTATCCAGCGTTTCCTGATTGAATACGTAGCCTTCACGCTTATCCCACCAGCGTTGTGCAATAAAGTGGGTAACGGCTACCGCCAGAATAATCGGAATAGTTACTGGCAATTGGTGATGAACAAAGTAGACCGCCGGATCGAGACCGGCAGTTTTCGCCGCCATGATAACGTTACCCGACCCCGGACCGTGGTCGATAAACTGACAGGTACCAATTACTGCCAAGGCAGACAACGGGCTAACGCCGGTACGAATCAGGATAGGATACATGGTCACCATTAACAGCATCCCCAGCCCTGCATGGCTTGGAATAAAGATAACCAGAACCTGAGTAACCAGGAAAGAAACCACTAACAGTATATAAGGAGAACGAACCGCTTTTAACGGACGCTCAAACACTGCAAACAGCGCTTTACTGGCACCTACGTGATCCATATAGCGAGAGAAACCGGCAATCGCCATCAGGGTCAGACCCAATCCTGCAAGCCTTGAACTTAATAAATCGCTAAAGACTTTAAAGATGTCAAAAAACTCAAAGTTGGTGGTGGTTTTTTCAGGTAATAAAGGCCCAATATCAAAAGCGACCGTTAACCCCATTAACAATAAGCCACCCAGCAGCAGAACTGGTTGGGGCTTGTACCCCTTCGCCAGCATATAGATCACCAGCACCGTCACCAATAAGGCAAGAATAACGCCAAGCATAATTTTTCCTCATTAAATTGGCCTGAATAGTCGGGTTCCGGCAGGCGAAGACTCCACGACTCGCCCACCGGATAACATCAGACTTTCAGCGTCCGAATTCCCTGTTCTAAATCCGCCAGCAAATCGCTCACCTCTTCCAGACCGATATGGAAGCGAATGAATTGCCCGTGTTGGCTCCAGTCCGTTGCACTGCGGGCACCTTTAACGTTGGCAGGCAGTACCAGACTTTCGTAGCCACCCCATGAAGCACCAATGCCAAACAGTTCCAATGCATCAATAAAAGCTTCGGCCTGAGCTAAAGTGTATTGAGGGTGTAATTCAATGGTTAACAGGCCGTTTGTTCCTTTGCAGTCACGCTGATAGAGATCGTGGCGCGGATGGTCTTCTAACCCGGGGAAGTAGACTTTTTTCACTTCCGGACGCTGTTGTAGCCACTTGGCTACCGTCATGGCGTTTTGACCATGAACGGCCAGACGCGTAGACAGTGTCCGCATACCACGCAGAACCAAAGAAGCATCATCCGGGCTGCTTACCTGACCCAGCGCTTCCGGTAGCTCACCAATCTGTTTCCATGCCTGTTCATTGGCGACGACAATGCCCATCATCACATCGGAGTGACCACACAGATATTTGGTTGCGGCAATAACCGAAACGTCAGCACCCAGTTCTAACGGGTTATATAACCAGCCGGAACCCCAGGTGTTATCTACCGCTACCGGTATATTGCGCTCATGAGCAATGCGGCAGATTTCAGGCAGATCCAATATTTCGTACAGCAGAGAACCCGGTGATTCTGCGAATACCAGTTGAGTTTCCGGACGCAATTTGGCTTCAAAATCACTGCCATCAGCCTTAAAGAAGTCGTAACTAATATTGTTTGGTTTTAAAAAGTGGCTACAGATTTTACGTACTGGCTCATATACAGAGTCAGCAAACAGTACGTGACCTCCCGCCCGGGCGTAGCCCATGATAGTGACGGCGATAGCAGCCAACCCGGTTGGGAATAGCTGGGCACGATAACCACCTTCCAGTTCGGTAATTAATTGTTCTAATGCGAAGGCCGTTTCAGTACCCCGGGCACCGTAGCTCAGTAAACGCTCGGTTTCTCTGCGTTTACGGGCATCACGCCAGGTAGTGATTGAATCAAAAAGAATAGTGCTGGCCCGCATTACTGGCGGATTAACCGGACCAATGTCCCGAGCGGGCCCTCTGCCACCATGAATAAGACGAGTTTTGCGTGTTTGAGTCATTATTATTTACTCCTTAGAAAGAATATTTCCGGATATATTTCCTTATTTCTCATTACAAATAAGAAATAGCGAATTAATGAACAACATAATTAAATGGGCTATAAATTCATTCGACATATAAAAGAAAAATTATCTTAGCTCAATTATTATTCAAATATATCCTTGCTACCTGAATTGAAACTACCACCGAAAAATTAACTAAAAAAACCAAATAAATTGAAATATTGATCGCGATCTCACTTTAATACATTAATTATTTTAAACAGTGTTGAAGTTAAATTTATATGAAAATTTAATTAAATAAAAACAATAAGATATTAAATAAAGCCATCATAAATAAATCACCTTACAGTTATGAATAAGCCATCAGAAATGGCTTCTTACGACACATTAAAATTATTTAACAATGGATTAATATTACTAATGGAATATTAATCCAAAATACCTTGTTTATCTTTTATCGTTATTGGAAACTTAAAACCAAGCCATAATTTGAATTTACAAACCCATTACAGAATATTTAAAAAAATAATAACACCCTAATGAGTGTTATCTATTCCTTCGCATTATTAAAAAACCTATTTAAATTAGGAGATAAAATCATGTCTACCAGTGTTTTCGATTCCGTTTTACTGAAGAATCTATGGTCTACCGAAGAAATGCGTCAGGTTTTTTCTGACAATGTACGTATGCAGATGTGGCTGGATTATGAAGCAGCCCTGGCGATTGAGCAGGCTAAAATGAGTATCATTCCTCAGGAAGCCGCCGATGAAATCGTTGCCTGTGCCAAACTTGAACGTCTGGATATGGACTTCATTCTTGAGCAGGTTCGCTTGACTAAGCATCCGCTGGTACCAACTATTCGCGGCCTTGAACATGCCTGTGCCAACGGCTTTGGCGAATATGTTCACTTTGGGCCTACTACTCAGGACGTAATGGATACCGGTATGGTATTGCAGTTCAAAATGGCGCATAAAATCTTCCTGCGCGACCTGAAAGAGATTGGCCGCTCTTTATTAAAACTGTCAGAAGAACACCGCAACACGCCAATGGCTGGCAGAACATTAGCCCTTCAGGCAATACCTATTACTTTCGGTCATAAAACCGCTATCTGGCTGGCAGAAATGATGCGCCATCACGAGCGTCTGGTACAGCTGGAACCACGTCTGTTTGTGGGTAGTGTTGTGGGTGCCGTTGGTACCAAAGCCTCATTTGGTGAAGGTGCCGATGAACTGGAGCAGCGAGTACTGACTCGCCTGGGTTTAGGTACACCAGAAATCTCCTGGCAACCGGCTCGAGATCGCTTCTGTGAGTACGGCATGGTACTGGGCATGATCGGCGCCACATTAGGTAAAATTGCCAATGAAATCCTGCTGTTGGCCCATAACGAATTTGATGAAGTGGCAGAGCCTTTTGCCAAAGGCCAGGTAGGTTCTTCCACCATGCCCCATAAACGTAATCCTGCCATTACGGAAAACGCTTCCTGCGTCAGTAACACCCTGAAAGGTAACGTCTCGATTCTGCTAGATCTGATGAAACATCAGCATGAACGTGATGGTGCCATCTGGAAAATGGAGTGGAAGTTATTGCCGGAAATCTGCCTGATGCTGTCCGTCATTATGGATAACATGAAGTTCACCCTGTCCGGTCTGCAAGTGAAGAAAGAGAAGATGCGTAGCAATCTGGATATTCTCGGTGGATTTATGCTGGCAGAGCGTGTGATGTTTGAGCTGTCAGAAAAACTGGGTAAGCAAACAGCCCATGAACTGGTATATGAAGCCTCAATGCACGGTTTAGAAGATGGTGGCACCTTTAGTCAGGCGCTGTCAGACGATCCGCGGATTAAAGCGGCGTTAACTAAAGAAGAGCTGGATGCCGTTCTGGACCCAACTACCTATGTTGGTAATGCACCACAGCAAGTTGACCGCGTAGTAGCTGAAGTCAAAGCCAGCGGCTGGCTGAAATAACCACGTTATGAGTGACAGCGGAAATCGTTAACCCCCCTGTCACTCATTCAAGCTGGCAGAGCCAATCTCAGTAAGCGGCCTTAGTGAGATAAGCCCTGAGAATCACTCGCAAGAATCTGGAAACACAATCATGACCCACAGTGAATATTTAAGTCAGTTTATTACTCAACAAAATTTTCAATCGATTTCCCCGCAGGTTATTGAGCGGGCCAAACTGCATTTATTGGATACCTTTGGCGTTGCACTGGCTGGCTCTGTGCAAGCTAATGGCATTAACAGCCGTACCAGTCTGGTTGAAATGCCCCACACTCAGGGAGAATGCCGGATATGGGGAAGTCCATTCACCCTTTCTCCCGCCTATGCGGCAATGGCAAACGGTATTGCCTCTCACGTTTTAGATTTTGATGATACCCATACCGACTCGATTGTTCACGGTAGTGCAGTACTGGCGCCATTAGTGATGGCACTGGCAGAAGACCTGAAACTCGATAGTCGTGCCATGCTGGCTGCTTATGTTGTTGGCTGGGAGGTGGCAGCCCGGGTGGGCATTGCGTCTAAAGGTTCCTTCCATCAGCGCGGTTTTCACTCTACGGCTATTGCCGGCGTATTTGGAGCAGTAAGCAGCGCAGCACATTTGTTAAAACTGAGCCCGGAGGCCTGTGCTCATGCTATTGGCTTAACCGGCAGTCAGGCTTCCGGCGTGGCGGAATACCTGACCAACAGCTCTTCCGCAAAATGTTTTCATGCCGGTTGGTCGGCTCATTCCGGTCTGATTTCTGCCTATATGGCAAAAGGCGGTATGACTGGTCCATTAACTATTTTTGAAGGCCGTTACGGACTGTATGTCACCCACGGTATAAAAGAGAATGCCAAACCGGCAGAGGTATATTCTGAATTAGGCGAACGTTGGGAAATGATGCATGTCTCAATCAAACCTTATCCTTGCTGCCACTTTGCCCACGCCACCGTGGATTGTGCCCGCATGCTGCGTCAGGAAGGTATCACACCGGATAATATTGAAAATATTCACTGCGTGGTTGACCCCATCGCTGCTGCATTGATTTGCGAACCGCTGGAAAACAAATTTGCTCCACAAACCCCCTACGCCGCGAAATTCAGCCTGCCTTATCTGGTGGCCAGCGGCATTTATGATGACGGTCTGAATCTTTCATCATTTCAGCCACAGCAGCTAACCCGCCCGGAAGTTTTGGCGATGGCAAACAAGGTATCCTACCGCTATTGCCAACCAGGAGAAATCCCCTTCCCTACTTACTTCCCGGGTTACATTGATGTGACGCTGAAAGACGGTACCAAAGTCAGCAAACGTCTGGATATTAACTATGGCAACCCGGACAACCCCATGCAGCGTAGCGACGTAGAGCGCAAGTTCCGCGATAACGTAGCTGGCATTTTGACTCAGGAAGCCACAGAGAAAATCATTAAACTGGTCAGCGATCTGGAAAACCAGTCCGTCACCGAACTGGCAAAACTCCTCACTGACACAGTGAAGTAATACTAATAATAAAAACGTTATTTCCTTGTATACCCCTTGCCCCTATCTCACTCTAACCGTGACAGGGGCCTTTTTTTATTCTTCTGTCCATGAGTAATAAAATATTTCTCTTCTTTTAACTTTGTCCTTTTCACTGCCCTAGATCTGGTCTTTTAACAAAGAGCACTGGAATTCAGCCGACAACTGAAAGAGGGTAGCACGCCAAACATGGATGTTTGGCGAGGCATGGCTTCGTCTGGAACGAATCCATGCCGGTGCGTAAACCCGAATGAAGGCGGAGGGAAGTCGCCGTCAGGCGACCTGGATTCGGGTGCGAAGGCGCGGGAGTGCAGAGGGCGCTCGCCCCAGCGCCCTTTGCTCGGCCACCTGCACGATAGCCAATCCAAACACAGCACTATTGGTGGACGAAACTAACGCAAAACTATATGTGAACGAAACTGGCTCATATCTTAGCCAGTCATCTCCTCCGAATGATAATCATCCCCCTTCAACGACTCAAACAACACCTTCGCCGCCTTCTGCGGACTATTACTCCGCATATACAAATTATATTTAATATCCGGTAACCGCGGTAAACCATCCGCCTCACCAAGGATCCTTAAATCATCACCCAATAACTCAATGGAGCGGGCCATAATTCCCAACCCCGCCCTGACTGCCGCTCTGGCACCCGAGAGCGTGGTGGCCACATAGGCAATTCGCCAGGCAATACCCGCCTGCTCCAGATGATTAATCGCCATATTACGATAAGTACTGGGTTCATCCAGAACCACTAACGGCAACGGTTCATCAATATTCAGTTCATAATTGGTGGCGCAGTACCATAAAGAAGGAGAGACTCGCAGTACCAGACTGGGGTAATCAACGCTTTCTACCGTGGAGATAGCCATATCCACCACGTCATTTTTCAGCATATCCATCAGGAATGGACTACGTTTAACCACAATCTCAATCACCAGCCGTGGATAAGCTTTAGAGAAACGGGAGAGCAGCTCAGGCAAAATAGTATTTGCCGTATCATCCGGTGAACCGATACGCAAAACGCCATCCACATCGTCATACATTAAAGAAAGACATGCTTCATCATTCAGGCGCAATATACGCCGGGCATAACCCAGCATTTTTACACCATGTTCGGTTAGCGATTTATTCCGTCCACTACGACCAAATAACTCCTTACCAACCAACTGCTCCAGACGTTGCATCTGCTGACTAACAGCAGATTGTGTGCGGTGTACCGACTCTGCTGCGGCGGCAAAACTATTACCTTCAGCCACGGCAACAAAGGTTCGTAACAGATCAAGTTCAAGATTAGGAATCGGACGTTTCAGATGTACCATAGTGTAACTCTTTCATTTCTCCACAGAACTACGGGGTGTACTCTGTAAGGTGATAATCGCTATTGACGCCAGTAACAATCAGGGTTGAGTTACCTTATCCTACTCCTGTGCCAAGCGCAAAGTCGATAAAGCCGCTGGTTTAACTAAAAAAATACGCTTTTGGTAAAAAAGATAAAATGTCCCAACAAATTATTCTGATTGAATCATACTCCACATATTTATTACCTCGAATTGATTAAATTAATGCATCATTTGATTGGTTTTTAATCAGTTAATCCTTGCTAAATCACTAAATTTCATCTTTAACACGCAACCTGACTGCCCTTACAACCACAATTAAGCAGAATAATTGGATTAAACACCTATTAGCCAACAATAAACTAGCGATTAAAACCAAATATTTGGTTTCAGCACCAAATATTTGCATATTTTATGCTACTACTATTGCGTAAAGGCCGCCAATCATAGACTATCCCCTTGAATGGTAATTCGCTGGATAACAGGCTCAGTTTTAGTGAATAAATTGGGTTTATTCATTAAAACTGAATTTAAATGCAAGCTAAGCGTTTTTAACCACACATTAATCTATTTTTTAACCAGACTTGGCTTTTTAAAAGTCATTAATTTTATAAAAATTATCAATAAGTTACTGGTTGTTATTTAAGACAAGGAATGACACATGAATCAACGTTTGAGCCGCGCCGATACCATTGGCTTAGGCTTAATGACCTTCGCTTTCTTTTTAGGTGCAGGCAACATTATCTTCCCTCCACTGGAAGGCCAACTGGCTGGCAGCAATGTACTGTATGCCATGTTTGGTTTTCTGTTAACGGCGGTAGGTCTGCCTCTGGTATCGATTATTGCCGTAGCTCGTGTTGGCGGTGGTTTGCCTTCGATGACCACCGACCTGCCAAAAGGCACCGGTACTTTTGCTGCAGTCTTGCTGTTTATCATTATCGGTCCTGCTTTTGCTACGCCTCGTACCGGTCTGGTAGCTTACGAGATGGCAATCAAGCCGCTGGTTGGCACGCTGGAAGATAATCAACTAACGTTGTCTGCAGATATTATCCTCGACAAAACTCAGGCTATCATTACCAGTCTGTTTTTCGTGGCAACGTTGTTCTTCTCCTGGAGCCGCGGCAAGCTGATTGATAACATCGGTAAAATATTAACCCCAGCTCTGTTCCTGTTGCTTATCTGTCTGGCTATTGGTGTCATCGTTGCGCCACAGGGTGCTCTTTCTGCTCCTGCCGCCAGCTATCAGGATAACGCGTTTACCAAAGGTTTTATCGGTGGTTACAACACCATGGATACCTTCGCCGCGCTAATGTTTGGTATGTTGCTGGTAGATATACTGCGCAGTAAAGG
Organism: Limnobaculum xujianqingii; assembly: GCF_013394855.1. Classification (NCBI taxonomy): domain Bacteria; kingdom Pseudomonadati; phylum Pseudomonadota; class Gammaproteobacteria; order Enterobacterales; family Budviciaceae; genus Limnobaculum; species Limnobaculum xujianqingii. Next base: position 1,376,281 of record NZ_JABMLK010000001.1, read on the forward strand.
TGTTACTGAACCAAAATCTACCTATAAGTATCTGGTGATTGCCGGTCTGATCGCTGCCGCTGGTTTAGCCTTTGTGTATATCTCTCTGTTCTGGTTGGGCGCAACTTCTTCAACCGTAGCTCCGGGTGCAGAAAATGGTGGTGTAGTTCTGGCTGCTTATGTACAAGCACTGTTTGGTCAACCAGGTCAGTGGATTCTTTCCGGCGTGGTGTTATTAGCCTGTCTGACCACAGCGGTTGGTCTGGTAAGTGCCTGTGCTGATTACTTCTCAACTCTGACTCCACTGCGCTATCGTCAATGGGTTATTGTGCTATGTATCATCTGTGCGCTGGTTGCCAACGTGGGCCTGAGTCAGTTAATTGCACTGTCTGTACCGGTATTATTGGCGCTGTATCCACTGACTATCGCACTGGTTGCCCTGACGTTTATTCGCCCATGGTTACCAAACCCTAAATATGCCTTCCGTACCGTAATGTTTGTTGCACTGATTTTCAGCCTGTTGGACGGTATGCGCGGCATTGCTGGTTTACAGAACGTGGGTTGGATTAAATCTTTGCTGGACTCACAAACTGAGTATATGCCACTGGCAGCTCAGGGCATGGCATGGGTACTGCCAACAGCAATAGTGATGCTGCTGGTATTCCTGATTCCCGGCAATAAGAAAACAGTCGCCTACTGATTACAGTTGTATATGAACACCAAAAGGCAGCGGGAACGCTGCTTTTTTTATTTCTGATAAATCAAACATATCAGCATCAATGGATATTCCGACCGTAAAATCTGAAGTGCTTATATCGGCTTATTGCTCGACCGGAAGACCATCCGTACTTGACTTCAGTGCGTGTCGGGCCTGGTCTCCCTACGGGCACTTCGTTGGCTTACGCCAAGTCGACCCCCACGGGAGCCCCTCCCGACAATTAGCTATTTAGAACACAAAACCGTATAAACCAGATTTTGTCATCAATCTTAAGTAGCAGAAACATTACTTTTTTAGTATCGAATGCCGGGCTTTGGCCCGGCACACACTAATGCTAAACATTCCCTCTGGCCGGGCACATTGGTTATATAAACAATTAGCTTTTACGGCCGGAATATTCACCGTAACCGATGATAAATATTCATTCGGTATTAACACCACACAAAAAAATGTATATACACCCACCATAAACACCCCCAAAAAACACCTACAAATAGTTTTTTTAATGAAATTCATCAACCAAGTCTTGATATAAAGTATATCCAAGAGTAGGATTTGCCATATACAAAAACTTACACAACAATATACAACCTATAAAGCATTAAGGCGGTGTGGCATGACAGGGTCAAATGAATGGATCGATCTGACATCCTTCAAAAGCGGTAACTCTCAGGCGTTACGTTTAAAAAAAGAACTTTTGGATGCTGCTCCCGCCTTTGCATCAGGTGCGACCATGCGTCTGTTATCAGACAATACCGGTATTATCGTGGCTTCAGATGAAAACCAGACTGAGCCAAAAGGCGATGATGCTATGGTTAATGCCATGCTGGATGCAGCAGAGCAAAGCTTAACTGCACCTAAAATCATTAAGCCATCTACAGAACCCAGTTCAAACAAAGTTGTTGAGAAATCCAGAAAGCTGGAAAACGTTTGTTACGACATTCGCGGTCCGGTGCTGAAAGAAGCCAAACGTCTGGAAGAAGAAGGCAACAAAGTTCTTAAGCTGAACATCGGTAACCCGGCCCCCTTTGGTTTTGAAGCCCCGGATGAAATTCTGGTGGACGTCATCCGTAACCTGCCAACCGCACAGGGTTACTGCGATTCCAAAGGTCTGTACTCTGCTCGTAAAGCCATTATGCAGCACTATCAGGCTCAAGGAATTCGGGATATCACCGTAGAAGATATCTATATTGGTAACGGCGTATCTGAACTGATTGTGCAGGCAATGCAGGCATTGCTGAATATGGGCGATGAAATGCTGATCCCTGCTCCAGACTATCCGCTCTGGACTGCGGCAGTATCTCTGTCCGGTGGTAATGCCGTGCACTATATGTGTGATGAAGAATCAGACTGGTTCCCGGACTTAAACGATATTCGTAAAAAGATTACTCCACGCACCCGCGGTATTGTAATCATTAACCCAAATAACCCGACCGGTGCGGTTTACAGCAAAGAGCTGCTGCTGGAAATTGTGCAGATCGCCCGTGAACATAATCTGATAATTTTCGCTGACGAAATCTACGACAAGATTCTTTATGATGATGCACAACATCACTCTATCGCAGCCCTGGCTCCGGACCTTCTAACCATCACCTTTAACGGCCTGTCTAAAACCTATCGCGTTGCCGGTTTCCGTCAGGGCTGGATGGTATTAAGCGGCCCTAAAGAACACGCTAAAGGTTATATTGAAGGTTTAGAAATGTTGGCCTCAATGCGCCTGTGCGCTAACGTGCCGATGCAACATGCTATTCAAACCGCTATTGGCGGCTACCAAAGCATTAATGAGTTTATTCAACCGGGTGGGCGTTTGTATGAACAGCGCGATCGCGCCTGGGAACTGATCAATCAAATTCCGGGCGTCTCCTGCGTGAAGCCAAAAGGTGCGCTGTATATGTTCCCGAAAATTGATGCTAAAAAATTCAATATTAAGAACGACCAGCAAATGGTACTCGACCTGCTGCTACAGCAGAAAGTCCTGCTGGTTCAGGGCTCTGGCTTTAACTGGCCTTATCCGGACCATGTGCGTATCGTGACCCTGCCACGAGTAGATGAGCTGGAAATGGCTATCGGTAAGTTTGCCAAGTTCCTGGAAACCTATAAGCAACAGTAATTATGTTCTGATGGCGGTGTCCCACACCGCCATTCATATTTACCCTCTTAATTTTCCGCACAGATTGAGTTACTTTCGTTTCAAAAACGAGGAATACGGGATTCAAAGCGCTCAAACAACGCATTATTATTGGTCTTTCTTTCTGTATTTTGGCTCTGAAAAAGCGGCACAGGAATATTACGTTCCTGACACAAACGTACGCTTTCACAAACCAGCGAATTGATAAGAATAATACCCGTTAGCGTCGATAAAGGCCCGGTGACATAATCGCCAAACTTCATTTGTGCATCACCGTCAGGAGCACCATTATCCAGAACAATATCAGCAAGCTGATAAAGCTTTTTTCCACTATGGTGAAGTGACACATTAGCCTTTGATTGCGCCAGTGAAGTGATGGCAACAGTAAAAATGCCTTCTTCTTTGGCTTTCATCGCCATTTCAACAACTGCGGCATTCCTGCCGGAATTTGAGACAATAAAGATCATATCACCACGACCTGGCGGCGTACTTTGCCAGATAATGTCCGCCAACCCCGATAACTGCTCCATCCTGCTCGAACGTCTTGCTCCACCACCGTTTAAGATGGTTTCATCAAGCATCGCACACACATTGGCTAATCCTCCTGCACGCCCGAACAACTCCATTGGGATCATGTGGGAATGACCGGTTCCAAAAGCATAGATAATGCCATCATCCCGAATGGTTTTTACCATCTGTTCAGCCACTCGCTCAATTTGATCTTTCTGGTTCAGTAAAACGTCGTTGATATGAGGAAGACTGGTCTGAAAGTAATCAGTAATCATTTTATGTGCTCCGCGTCAGGAATAGTTGTATTCATTCTCCAGAAAAATATAATGTTAAAATTCACTATTAGCTCAAAATAGTGAACCAATAGCTTAATTTTGCAGGTGAGGTAACCCGTGCTCAAGCGTGAAATATTCCGGTATGAAACAACATCCTCATGGTTTTCAACACACCTGAAAGGATATGAAATACCGTTTAAGTGGCATCATCATCAGGAATATGAGCTAACTCTGACGCTAAACAGCGAAGGAAAACGCTATATTGGCAATCATACTTCCAACTTTAGTTCTCCCGACCTTGTATTTATCGCACCCAATCAGCCTCACTCATGGAAAAGTCTTCGGATGGATTCTGTCTGTGAGATTTTTGTCATTTTGATTCCGCAAACCTGGATTAACCGACAATTACTGAGTGGCATGGAAGAATACCGTGTAGTGAATCAATTATTTTTACGCGCATCACCTGCTATTAAATTTTCTAAACGGTGCGCAAAACAGAGTGAGTCTTTATTCAGAAAGATAGTGGCCAGTAACTCACCGCTGACGCGCCTGAGTCTGCTTATATTGCTGTTTGAACTTTTAACCGGGGATAAAGGCGTTGAGTATATTTCTGACAGGCATCCACTCTTGCCCTATCAAAATCAGCGGGTAGAGAAAATATTAAATTATCTTGATAATAACTTCACAACCGTAGTAACACTAAAGCATGTGGCCGATCATGCACATTGCAGCGTTAGCGCGGTAAAACGGGATTTAGCAACTTTTGCCGGATTATCATTTAGTGACTATATATCGCAACTGCGAATAAATAAGGCCAGTTTTCTGTTAAGAACCAGTTCACTTTCTTTATCAGCTATTGCATCGCAGTGTGGTTTTCAAAGCATTAACTACTTCCATCGGCAATTCAAAAAGATAGTTAATGACACCCCGGTAAAGTATCGAAAGAATAATTCAATTTGATGTTATTAAAACTAACTCCAGCTTGCACTCAACACGATAACTCCCCACAATCTAGCCTTGTTTTTGTATCAACAGAGGTAGAACCATCATGAGCCAGACCCAAAGCCACTTTTTTGCCTATTTATCGCGCCTGAAATTAATCAGCCGCTGGCCCCTGATGCGTAATGTCCGCACTGAAAACGTTTCTGAACATAGCCTTCAAGTCGCGTTTGTCGCCCATGCTTTGGCGGTAATCAAAAATCGAAAATTCAATGGCAATGTGAACCCCGATCGAATTGCGCTGTTAGCCATGTATCATGACGCCAGCGAAGTACTGACCGGCGATATGCCAACACCAATCAAGTACTACAATCCGCAAATCGCCCATGAATATAAGAAAATAGAGAAAGTGGCGCAGCTTAAGCTGATTGAAATGCTACCCGAAGAATTACAACAAGACTTCCGCTCTGTTCTGGATGATAACTACTACAGTGAAGATGAAAAACTGGTGGTCAAACAGGCCGATGCGCTCTGCGCCTATCTGAAAAGTCTGGAAGAGTTATCCGCAGGAAATAATGAATTCACTCTGGCAAAACAACGTCTGGAAAAAACATTAAAGCTCCGCCACAGCCCGGAAATGGAGTATTTCATTAACGTATTTGTGCCGAGTTTTAGTTTGTCGTTGGATGAGATTAGTAGTGATAGCCAGTTGTAACGAATCAGTTAGCTTTAAAATATTGTCAAATCTGAATCAAGCACTTTAATCAATCGACAGCTTGCTATTTTCAGACAACGATATAATACAAGAAATAGAAATTTCTATTATGGCACCGCGGTTAACACTAATTTTTATTATCTTAATGAGCTTTCAGCTATCCGGTTGTATGAGCACGGTAGTTCGGGCCACTAAGGGGCCCAGTGCCCCCTTCTATCCTGGAACCAGTGTTAATGCCGAGTGGTTATTTACCAGTGATGAACAACAATGCGCTACTCAATCCAATCAACAGCTCTGCATAGATTTACTACATAATTTTAGTCGTCCTGTCGCCCTGCTCGACCTTCCCTTTTCACTGGTACTGGATACTTTGCTGCTACCCATTGACGGTGTTCTTTATCTAACTCAAGAACCCCCGATCGTTGAAAATGGTCTGAATTGCCAAAATATTGAACAATCGAACGGGGAAATTATCAAAACCTGCCGTTAAGTCTGGACTCCTTTATACCGTCTTCAATGCCTGTGCCGGTGAATGCCGATAGATCAATATCGCTGGCAGCAGTAAGACCACACCAATAATACCCCATATTGCCGCAATCAACAGGCCATCTTCCGGTTGAATACTTACCGGTAGCTTCATGCCATACAGCGAGGATATACGTTGGGATATCCATAACGTTGCCAGATAGCCCACAATAACCCCCAGCATAATTCCGATACTCATCATTAACATCAATCCACACCAAATTAATGCCACAATGCCACGTTGCGGTGCACCGAAGGCACGTAATGCACCAAATTGCCGTTGGCGTTGTTCAAGATGCACGACGATTACCATCAAAATGGCAATGACTACTAAAACCTGAGTTCCAATTGCCATTAGGGAGAGAACCTGACGAGCATCCCCTAGCGTACCGTACAAACGTGTTAATACTTCTCCGGGGAAAACCGCCAGACTTTCACCTGAACGATATTGCGACCTGAGCTGATAGGCTCCTGCAATACTTTTCGGCTTAACGACTACCGCGGAGACATCGCCAACATGATGGTGTATTTCATCATCGGCATGGTTTTCATGTTTTTGAGCATCATGTACTGCCCATACGGCAGTAATGGGAACCAGAATGGCTTTATCCCAGGCATCACCAGAGGCTGGCAATACGCCGGTAACGGTATAATTGACCGACTCATGTTGATGGGCGCCTTCACTGCCAACCTGCCCATGAATGGGGATAACCTTATCACCTATCGAAAGCCCTGTTGCCACGCCAACAATAGCACCATATTCACTACCAAATACCGAGTCTCTATGATTCTGGCCGTCATTACCGTACTGTATATCCCTGCCCCGTAACAGGTCATCATCGGTTCCAATAATTGGCATACCTTTATAACTATCACCAAAGGCTAACGGCGAAGCTGATTCCACTAACGAATGCTGTTTTAATTCATCCAGATAATGATGAGGTAACAGCGGTAATAGCGAAGGTTGTAAAAACACGCTGGATAACACCAGTTGAGTTTCACTACCAGCAGCCCCAACGATTAAATCAAAACGGTCGGCCGCTCTGGCGCTTCCTTCGCGTAGCGCCCTTTCCTGCAGGTTAACCACCATACTGAAAGCCACGGCAGTCGCAATCAACAGGGTAAGAATCAGTGTTCCACCCCACAGGCGTTTAAAATCGGCATAGATAATTTTAAAGGGGATCATAGCGCTCTTCCTGTAGTGATATCTTTAACCGGGCGACCGTTTTCCAGCGTAATTCGCCGACGCATTTCATCGCTCAAACGGGGATCGTGTGTAATACATATCAGGGTCGCTTTCGACCGTTTTGCAAACTGAGTGAGCAGGCGAATAACTTCCAGACCATTATTTGCATCCAGACTGGCGGTAGGCTCGTCGGCAATGACAATTTCTGGTTTATTCAATAACGCTCTGGCTATTGCCACCCGCTGTTTCTCTCCGCGAGATAACGTATCTACCACCTGTTTGTGTTGCTGAATACCAACCTGCTCCAGTAACTCAGCAGCACGTGCTTTCAATGATGCGGGCAAGCGCCAGTGGTGAAATCGTGCCGGAAGTAAAACATTGTCCAGCGCACTCAATCCTGGATACAAATGAAAGTCTTGCATCACCAGACCTATATGATGTGCCCGCCAGCGATCGCGCTGACGTTCCGACATACGACCAATATCTTTACCGTTCCAGAAAATTTTCCCACTATCGCTACGCTCAAGGCCGCTAATGGCATTAACCAATGTGGTTTTTCCACTACCGGAAGCACCGGTAACTGCCACCTGAGCCCCGCTGGATACCACCAACTGAGGAATATTCAGTGCCGCCTGAGCGCTGCCATTAAACCTGACCTGCAACTGATTAATAAACAGTTCTGACATATACAGACTCCCGATTAAAGCTCGCTAAATTGCGCATCTCGCAGGCGCAGCAGACTGACAAACCCCGTTTCTTTATCTCGCCAGGTTCCATACTCCAGAGTCCCTGTCACTTTTATCATGCTGTTATTTTGTACAAAGGTTTGGCGTTTGGTGAGATAGACCACCAAAATATCTTCCGGCCAGTCGGCATCTGAAGAGCAAAACGGACAAATCGCCATCGGCATTTTGGTTAAGACAAAAAACTGGGATTCTGCTTTGATAGGAGGCGCCATAAAGCCGGTGATTTCTATCTGCTGACCCGATAGCTGCTTCACTCGATCGGAAAACTCCAGTCCCAACACGCTTACTTTGCTATAAAACTGATCAAAAGAGAGTGTGGGCTGTGCTTTTAATGGTGATGCAATAAACAGTATCAATAACCACCACAGGCTGTGACGCCAGCCAGAAAAAACGCCGGGGGAACCCCGGCGATTAAGAACAGAGTATCTTGTCATTATCACCCCTGTTTTCCATGGCCTAACGACAGCGAATCAACAATCACGCGAAACAATTCGGTGTTATCCATATAGCCATGAATACGTTCAGCCCCGGGGCCCGATGCCTGAACAATCATGTCATCAACGGAGTGCACGCCGGTGTCGGTATTACGCGGGATATTACCGGTTCTCAGTACTGCACCCGGTATATCTTTGTATATCGCGTTGGCAATATACTCTCCCTTCTCATTTTGAATGGCGGGCACAAAACGAGCGTCCAGCTTAGGTCTGAAGGTTTCATAATGGTCAGGGAAGTTATTGAAGAACACCGCTAAACGTTTAGAGACATCAACTCTGTCCGGATAGCCGTCACCGTTTTTATCCTCATAATTTGGATAACCTGCTGTTTCATATACGCCTACCTTCTCACGCATATCGTTGCCCGGTTTATCATCATCGACAGTTCCGACAATGGAAATTCCGTGAGTATGGTCACCGGTAACAATAATCAATGTATCCGGGTGGGTTTCAGCAAACTTCTTCGCAATGGCTACAGATTGATCCAGCATGATGGTGTTATATGCCGCACGCTCCCAATCCAGCGGATGTGAGGCTTTATCAATTAGCGCTGATTCAACCATCAGAAAGAAACCATCCTGATTTTTTGACAGCACATCCAGCGCAGTTTGGGTCATTTCCGTCAGATCTGGCTGATCGGGAAACTTTTTAGTGACATCATTTTTCAGGAAACGTCGGTCCAGTACGTCATCCATATTACTGGTATGGAACAGGCCGAGTAGCTTATCCGCCCCGGAGCCCTGCTTTTTCAGTTCATCTGCATTAGTAACCAGCTGATAACCGGCCTGTTGGAAACGTTCAACATAGTTTTGGTTATCTTTACGTTTAGAACCTGGCGTGGTTTCCGGCAGGAAGTAGGCTGAGCCGCCGCCCAACAGAACATCTGGCTTAACGTCATAGAACATACTGACGATCTCTGCTTTATCGGCACGGCGGCGAGTATGGGACAACACCGCTGCTGGCGTGGCATCTTCCAGTTCTGCATCACTGACAATACCTACCGACATATCGGTTGTGCGTTTAATCAGTTCGCCCAGCGTTTCTTGCTTTGGATGATTAAGGGAGTCTTTAGCCCGACTAACATAGACCCCCAGCGCGTTCACACCCGATTTATGACCGGTCATATACGCACTCATGGTGTTAGCGCTGTCAGCAGCAATAGAGTCAGTACTTGAGGTACCAATAAATGCCATATTGGTTAAGTCATCAATGGCCAGGCGACCGTTGGCTTTACCTTCAGTAATGCCTTTTGACATCACTCTGGCAGCAGTACGGTGAGCAACCGACAGACCATCACCAATAAACAGAATGACATTTTTAGCCTGGCGTTTTTCTGGCGTTTGGTAAACATTCCAGCTTACCGAGCCCTTTTCATCGCCAGCTGAAACTTCAACTTTATAATCACCCGGCGTAGTGATATCGACATTTTTGATTACCAGTGAAGAAGCATTCAGACCATCTTCGTCTTTAATAAACTCGCTTTTTTGGTCCCATACCTGTTGATATGCTTTGCCATTAATTTTGATACTGACTTGAGCCGGGTCTACCTGCTTATCAAACTCAACCTTAAAGTCAAATTTGCCGCCGGTTAACATGGTCGCACGGTCAATAGGATAGATATTTACGGCGGATGCCGTTGCGGGAATAACCACAGGGACTAACGCAAAAGTGAGAGGAATCAACCAACTTGCCTTCATAACATTCTCCTGATTTTTATTTTTCAGGAGCAGATTACTCAGGCTGAATGTCAGTTTTATGAACGATATATGTCCAATTTATGTCTTAGAATGGAAACAACAGCGGAATAATAATGACACTCACCACCATCACCAATAAGGTAAACGGCACGCCGATGCGTAAGAAATCACTAAATTTATAGCTACCAGGTCCGAGTACCATGGTATTTACCGGTGAAGATACCGGCGTCATAAAGGCTGCTGAAGCGGCGATTGCTACCACCATAGCAAACGGTAAAGCGGAAACCCCCATCTGATTTGCCGCACCAATGGCTATCGGCGCCATCAAAACGGCAGTGGCAGTATTGGAAATAAACAGTCCTATAACCGCGCACAGAACAAACAGGCTAAGCAGTACCACCCTTGGTCCCATATCGCCAACGGCATCCATCAATCCTTTTACCACCAGATCGATACCACCGGTTTTTTGTAATGCATGAGCGAAAGGCAACATACCGACAATCAAAATAAGCGTTGGCCAGTGAATCGACTTATAGGCACTTTCCATATCGATGCAGCGGAATTTACCCATCAATAAGCAGGCCAGCAGCGCCGCAATAACGTTAGGCACGATGTCCGTTACCATCAGGAAAATCATCAGAATCAGGCACAGAAGAGCATGAGGTGCCTGACTGGTAGCCGGGGCGACTTCATCCACCTCAGCGGGCAGATTCATTACCAGGAAATCTCGGGTATTACTCTGTAATTGCCGAATCTGACGCCAGTCGCCAATCACCAGCATCATGTCACCGACTTTAAGCTCTTCATCAATCTGATTAGCCTCAATCAGTTTACCGTTGCGTCGGATACCAATCACATTCAGATTATAACGAGTGCGAAAACCCATCTGTCGCAGGGTTTTACCAATATATTCAGATTCAGGAACCAGCGATACTTCCGCCATACCGACTTCACGCGCTTGTTCAGAGAAGTATTCACCGCGCAAAATCATTGGCTCTAATTGCTCTTCGGTACAAAAGTGCCTGACGTCCGCTTCCGGGTCAAACATATCCACCAGCAGAATGTCATGCACCCGAAGTTCAGTGGCAGCAAAAGCGCCTATCATCACCCGACGGAATTTACGCCAGCGTTCAATACCCACCACGTTGGCACTGTAACGGGAACGCAGATGCAGTTCATCCAGCGTACGGCCAATTAGTGGAGAACCGGGGCGAATAGAAAGGCGACGAGCACGACCGCTTAACTTATAGTCATGAATCAGATCGCGCATGGTACGACGGGTACGGGATTTAGCCTTATCCTGACTCGCTGGCTTCACCAGCCATGGGCGAACCAGCAGCATATAACCAATCCCCATCGCCAGAATCACAATACCAATGGGGGTAACACTGAAGAAATCAAATTGCCCTACGCCATAACGTTGTAGTTCACTGTTTACCACCAGGTTTGGCGGTGTGGCTACCAGCGTCATCATGCCGCTGATTAATCCAGCAAAAGCTAATGGCATCATCAGGCGGCCAGGCTCTCTTTCCATCCGTGATGAAACGCTCATCACCACAGGAATAAAGATAGCCACCACGCCGGTGGAACTCATCACGGAACCTAATCCGGCCACCGCTAACATTAACAACACCAGCAATTTGGTTTCACTGCTGCCAGCAACCCGAACCAGCCAGTCACCTACCTGATAGGCAATACCGGTACGCACCAGCCCTTCGCCGATGACAAACAGCAATGCAATCAGAATAACGTTGGGATCGCTGAAACCAGAAATAGCTTCAGGTAGTGTCAAAATACCGCTGGTAACAAAAACGGTAATCAATAACAGAGCAACCACGTCCATTCGAACTTTATTGGATATGAACAGGATTATTGCGATAAATAAAAAGCACACCACCCAGAAAAGCTGGCTATCGGCTAACGTACCCATCGTTGTCAATAATCGCTCGATCACTGCGGCTCCCTTACTGGTTATCTGAACGTTTTTGCCCCACACAAAGATATTATCGAATACTAATCGTGATAAAACATTGGCTTTAAGATGTTTTTTCAGTCTGCCTATAAAGTCACTCTATTTTTCCCTCAATAAAGGAACAAAATATGCGCTTTAACTGATTAAAACAGAATAAAACACATCGTCAACCTTATATCAATCAAAAACCGAAACATTCAGCATAAACAAGGAGATTAGCCATAAATGTCATCAGCATGTTAATAAAAAAGCCCCAAATTATGGAGCTTTCTTATCTTTATGTCGCTAATCATTCATTTAATTAATCAAATTGAATTCTGGCAATGTTATCTGCATAACTGACCTGTAACTGTTGCAGCGTTTTTAGCGATTTATCTACCCGGGACAGTTCAGGCGTATTCGCCGGTGCATTGACCGCTATTACCTGACAACCGGCAGCCAGCCCGGAAGCGAGTCCTGCGGCGGCATCTTCAACCACCACACAGTCGGACGGAGCCAAACCTAAACGCTCTGCGCCCAGCAAATAGGCATCAGGCTCAGGTTTACCTTTGGCAACCAGTTCAGCGGTAACAAACACCTCAGGGAAAGGTATTCCTGCTGCTTTACTACGAGCATGAGCAATCGGAATAGTGCCGGAGGTCACAATGGCCCAAGGCACCTTCAGTTCATTAAGTCGATTAAGTAACTCAATAGCACCGGGTAGAGCCTCAACACCTTCAGTGTCGGTCGCTTCTATTTGTTCCAGTCGGTCAAACTCTCTTTTGATCGCCTCTTCACTTTGACCGGCCATAAAATGACGTAGCGAAGTTATTGCCTGCTTACCATGAATAAAATCGAGCATTTCCTGTGGTGCAACATTCAGGCGTTCAGCCACCCCTAACCAGGCACGTTCAACAACAGGTAAAGAGCTAACCAGCGTACCGTCCAAATCAAAAAGAAAACCTTTGCAATTCAAATTAATATTCTCACTGACAAAACAGAAAAACCAGTGACCGACATTAGCCGGTCACTATCGTAATAAGAAGAAAGAGAAAACATCAGGCATTAATGATTTGAGAAATCTCAATAGCGCATAAGTGATACTGACGCGGACAGGATTGCCAGATGGCCAGCATACGCTGATATTTATCCCACATTTTGGTTTGTGAGTTAAAGCCATGAGTTCCTGAATCAAAGTGGGTATAACGCCCTTCAGTATTTACCAGAAAGCGAACATAGCTGAGATAGCGGGCTTCAGTTGCTGCGTCAAAACCAAGGAAATTGATCCGGCGCTCATCAATTTCGGCTTTATCTTTCAGATTTTCACGCAGATTCTCAAAGGAGACTCTCAACGCGTGATGCATTTCCATAATATTAATAATAGTGCGACAGGTTTCTTCTGACAGTTCACCAAACTCGCGTTCCAGTTCCTTCATCTGCAAACCAAAGCCACGCTCAATGATGGTCTGTAACCGGCGATAACGTTCCGCGTTATCCGGATCCAGCATGGTCATCATTTTATATTGGTTTGAAAGGATTAGCCGTTGGGCATTAGTCATTTCCACGATAACAACTCCTGAGATTCAAAAACAAAAAAGAATTCTGTATGTGAATAAACGTCATCACGAATGGATAGAGAATGGCATATTGCGCAACAGAGTGATACCCATTCAGTGTAATTTTTTGTTTACCCGAACAGGTGATGAATAAAGGAAGGAAAATCAATCCGCGGCGTAGCTTCTGAGCAATGTCAGAAGCCCGCGCGTTTAGTCAGAGCTCATCCAGAAAAGTTTTATCTAACTGATTAAAAGCATGCTTAAGCAGTTCGGCCAAATGTTGATAAGTTGGCTCTTGCTCTAAAGGTGCAAACTCCTGCCCGGCTTCAGCCAGCTTCTCCCGCAGTTGTAGAAACCACTGCTTCAACGATGGCGGTAATGTTGAAATAGAACGCTGACCTAACCACCACAACCCTTGCATTGGCAAACTGCAGGCGAAAATAGCGGTAGCAACCGCTGGCCCCAGTTGGCCACTCATGGCAATTTGCCAGGCAAGGGTAAAGATAGCGACAGGCGGCATAAAGCGAACACCAAAGCGCGTTGCCGTAGTGATACGGTTTTCCGGGAACACCGCGGACAAACGTTTTTCGTTTGGCCAGGTCTTCATGTAAGTCTGCCCACGCTGAAATATCTGAATCCAACGGATAGGACCTGATGAACGTAGCATTTAATTTGCCGCCTTTGATTCCAGATCTATCAATATGTACATTATGTTGCGTTCCGGATTATAATGCACATTCAAAAAATTCTGTAAATTTTAAAATAAATGCACAAAAAACTTGATGCAGTTTAATAAATATCAATTTAATTTGCATTTCTGTTTTATTTTTACTTAGCCAGGTATTATTCTGGTCGTGGCCTTACGGCCAATTTTTTTGTTAGGGATAAAATAATACCAATAACCTGTTTTCAGGCAATTGTGTACAATAATAAGACGCGGGTACGCAGCATAACCTGGTGATAAAGGTTCGTCCTTACCAGTTAACGCTACGCTTGCCCTATTTTCGTTTTCCAAATCACAAAATTAAATAGGTACTTCTCATGTCGAGTAAGCTGGTTCTGGTTCTTAACTGCGGTAGTTCTTCTCTGAAATTCGCCATCATTGATGCTGCCAATGGCGAAGAACACCTTTCTGGTTTAGCCGAGTGTTTCCACCTTCCGGAAGCCCGTATCAAATGGAAAATGGACGGAAGCAAACACGAAGAAGCCCTTGGAGCAGGTGCTGCACACAGCGAAGCTCTGAAATTCATCGTTAATACTATTCTGGCTAAAAAACCAGAACTGTCAAACAACCTGACCGCTATCGGTCACCGTGTTGTTCACGGTGGTGAGCAGTTTACTCAGTCAGTTGTGATCAATGCTGATGTGCTGAAAGGTATTCAGGCTGCATCTCCATTCGCACCTCTGCATAACCCAGCTGGCCTGATTGGCATCGAAGAAGCATTCAAAGCGTTCCCATCTCTTAAAAATAAAAACGTGGCCGTTTTTGATACCGCTTTCCATCAAACAATGCCTGCTGAATCTTACCTGTATGCTCTGCCGTACAGCCTGTATAAAGAACACGGTATTCGTCGTTATGGCTTCCACGGTACCAGCCACTACTATGTCAGCCGTGAAGCAGCAAAAATGCTGAACAAACCGGTAGAAGAGCTGAACGTGATTACCTGCCATTTAGGTAACGGCGGTTCTGTTGCAGCTATTCGTAACGGTAAATGTGTAGATACTTCTATGGGTCTGACCCCGCTGGAAGGTCTGGTTATGGGTACCCGTAGCGGTGATATCGACCCTGCAATCATTTTCCATCTGTATGATGTGATGGGAATGAGCATGGAACAAATCAACAAAATGCTGAACAAAGAGTCTGGTCTGCAAGGCCTGACTGAAGTCACCAGCGACTGCCGCTATGTTGAAGATAACTATACACAGAAAGAAGATGCCAAGCGTGCGATGGATGTATTCTGTCACCGTTTAGCAAAATATATCGGTGCTTACACTGCACTGATGGACGGTCGTTTAGATGCAGTTATCTTCACCGGTGGTATCGGTGAAAACGCTGCAATGGTTCGTGAACTGGCACTGGGTAAACTGGCTCTGTTAGGCTTTGAAGTCGACCACGAGCGCAACCTGGCAGCCCGCTTTGGTAAGTCAGGTAACATCGCAAAAGATGGCACTCGTGCAGCACTGATCATTCCAACCAACGAAGAGTTGGTGATCGCTCAGGACGCATCTCGTCTTACCGCGTAAATAACGACAATAACACCGTCAGCTCAGGCTGGCGGTGTTGTTTTAGCCAAAGCATAACCTAAAGAGGTTTCGTCGTGTCTCGTACAATTATGTTAATTCCTACCGGCACCAGCGTCGGGCTGACCAGCGTCAGCCTTGGTGTCGTTCGCGCTATGGAGCGCAAAGGTGTCCGTTTAGGTGTTCTTAAGCCGATTGCACAGTCCCGCTCGGGTGCCGATGTGCCTGACCAGACTACTACTATTCTGCGTGCTAACTCCAACGCCGTAACGGCTGAACCACTGAGCATGGCTCAGGTTGAGAGCATGCTCAGTAACAATAAACAAGACGTACTGATGGAAACGATCGTTGAACGTTACCAGGAGTGCGCAAAGGACGCTGAAGTCGTTCTGATTGAAGGTCTAGTGCCTACTTCTCATCATCAGTTCGTTAATGCTCTGAACTATGAAATTGCTAAAACGCTGGGTGCAGAAATCGTTTTTGTGATGTCATTAGGTAATGACTCCCCTGCCCAACTGAAAGAGCGTATTGATTTAGCGCGTTCTAACTTCGGCGGCAGCAAAAATGAAAACATCACTGGTGTTATCATCAACAAGCTGAATGCTCCGGTTGATGAGCAGGGCCGTACTCGTCCCGATCTGTCAGAGATGTTTGATGATTCAGCCAGTAAACCAGCAATCAGTGTGGTTGATACCGCTCAGCTGTTCACTAATTCCTCACTGCCAATTTTAGGCTGCATTCCGTGGAATCTGGACCTGATTGCGACCCGTGCAATCGATATGGCTCATCACCTGAAAGCACGTATCATCAACGAAGGTGACATTCGTACCCGTCGTATTAAGAACGTGACTTTCTGTGCGCGTAGCATTCCTAATATGTTACTGCACTTCCGCCCGGGTTCACTGCTAGTGACCTCTGCCGATCGTCCTGATGTTCTGGTTTCTGCCTGTCTGGCAGCGATGAACGGCGTAGAAATCGGCGCAGTACTGTTAACCGGTGGTTATGCCATTGATGAACGTGTACACAAACTGTGTGAGCAAGCGTTTGAAACGGGTTTACCGGTGTTCATGGTTGATACCAACACCTGGCAAACTTCGCTGTCGCTGCAAAGCCTCAGCCTGGAAGCCCCGGCGGATGACCATCAGCGCATTGAACAAGCGCAAAACTATATTGCTAACCATATCAACAGCGAATGGATTGATACCCTGACGGCAAACAGTGAAGGTTCACGCCGCATGTCTCCTCCTGCGTTCCGCTACCAGTTAACTGAGCTGGCACGTAAAGCAGGTAAGCGCGTTGTTCTGCCGGAAGGTGATGAGCCTCGTACCATTAAAGCAGCGGCTATCTGTGCTGACCGTGGTATCGCACAATGTATTCTGCTGGGTAATCCGGAAGAAGTCAGACGTGTTGCGGAAGCTCAGGGCGTTGAACTGGGTAAAGGCGTAGAAATTGTTGACCCGGCTGAAGTACGTGAAAACTATGTTCCACGTCTGGTCGAGCTGCGTAAGAGCAAAGGCATGACCGAAGTGGTTGCTCGTGAGCAACTGCAGGACAACGTGGTACTGGGTACCATGATGCTGGAGCAAAATGAAGTTGACGGTCTGGTATCCGGCGCGGTTCACACCACGGCTAACACTATTCGTCCGCCGTTGCAGTTAATCAAAACCGCACCGGGCAGTTCTCTGGTTTCTTCAATCTTCTTTATGCTGTTACCTGAACAAGTTCTGGTATACGGTGACTGTGCGATTAACCCGGATCCAACTGCAGAACAACTGGCTGAAATCGCTATTCAGTCTGCTGACTCTGCTGCAGCCTTTGGCGTTGACCCTCGCGTTGCAATGATCTCCTACTCTACCGGCAATTCCGGTACCGGTAGCGATGTTGATAAAGTACGTGAAGCCACTCGTCTGGCGCAGGAAAAACGTCCTGACCTGGTAATCGATGGTCCGTTACAGTATGACGCAGCGATTATGGAAGACGTAGCAAGATCTAAAGCACCAAATTCACCGGTTGCAGGTAAAGCTACGGTATTCATCTTCCCTGATCTGAACACCGGTAACACCACCTATAAAGCGGTTCAGCGCTCAGCCGATCTGGTTTCTATCGGTCCAATGTTACAGGGTATGCGTAAGCCAGTTAACGACCTGTCTCGTGGTGCATTAGTAGACGATATCGTGTACACCATTGCATTGACAGCTATTCAGGCTGCTCAAAACGAAGGTTAATTCTCTCGTTTGTTGGTGAAAAAAATGCCGGGTTTAATACCCGGCATTTTTATTTGATGAAATCAGCTAATACGAATGAAAATCGTCAGATATCAGGCTTGATGTTCAACCGTTTCTGCAATCTCTTGCTGCTCTGGATTACGCGTCACCCAGAGATTAAGTGCCTTTACAGAATCTGGAGTAAACTCATCGGCTCGTTGATTGATCTCTTCCAGCGTCAGCCAATGCACGCTTTCAATCTCTTCTTCCTGCAAGGCAAATGGACCATGGGTAATACAGCTAAACAGCGCTCCCCAAACCATGCAGTTGTCCGACTCATAGTAAAAGGTACCGTGATCGGCAAATGGAACATCAGCAATCCCCAGCTCTTCTTCCGCTTCACGGCGTGCTGAAGCCAGCATGTCTTCCCCCTGCTGAACTACGCCACCGGCTGTGGCATCAAGCCACCCCGGATAGAAATCTTTAATGTCAGTACGACGCTGCACCAAAATCTTTCCCATACCATTATGAACCACAATATAGGTTGCCCGATGGCGCAAATTCTTCTGCCGCATTTGCTGGCGGGTCACTTGAGCCATCACATTGTTATTTTCATCAACAACATCGACCCACTCGACTTGTTCGGTCTGCTCTTGTTCTTCCATCTGTTAAAACCTTTTCTCTAAAGATACCTGAATGATGGGCTCTTGTTGTTGTAAGCTTAACACCTGTAACACACCATCGCTCAGCATACCAAAACTAGCCGGATATCCACCTTTAGGCAGACTGGCAGATCCCGGATTTAATACGTAAATATTCTCACGTTTTTCAGCCTGAGGTATGTGCGTATGACCATAAACAAACACATCCCCGGTACGTAACGCAGGGAGTTTATCGGGATGATAATGGTGTCCGTGAGTTAAAAACAACCGGCGTTGTTCAAGTAACACCTGTTGCCATGTTGCCTCTATTGGAAAGTGTAATAGCATTTGGTCTACTTCACTATCACAATTACCCCGCACAGCCATGATTCTATCAGCAAACTGATTAAGATACAGCGCCACTTCAGCAGGATTATACTTATCCGGCAATGGGTTACGCGGGCCATGATACAACAAGTCCCCCAGTAAAATTAACCAGTCAGCACCGGAATGCTCAAAGCGTTCTAATACCAATTGAGTTGCTGATAAAGAACCATGTAAATCAGATGCAAACATCAATTTCATCAGTGAATATTCCTGAATATAAAACCAATCAAGGTTGGAATTTGTGCAATAACGATACATTAAAAAATATTATCTAAGGTTACCGCACATTTTACTGAATAAAAAAGGTTTCTCCCGGCATAATATACCTGTTGGTCACAGGGAAAAAACCAGTAACTGTATTAAGCCAGTAAAATTTATGACATGGAGGGAACTATGATTAAATTTTATTACACCCCAATTCCTGATGGAAAAAAGATTGCTATCTTCCTTGAAAAGCTCGAGCTGTCTTACAGTATACATCCTTTCAAACTTGGTAATGTCGATTACCCACTGCAAACGCTCACAACATTGTCCCCTGAAGAAAGAGGTCCAATAATTATTGACCCTAAGCCGCATACTGGAGAACCGCCTTTAACGTTATATGGTGCAAGCACTATTCTGGTGTATCTGGCTGAAAAGAGCGGTCATCTTATGTCTGCCGGGCTTCGTCATCGTTATGATGTACTACAATGGCTATTTTGGATAGAAAACAAATTAATGCCAACGCTTGAAAATATGGAATATTTCAGCCACCACTCTAAGCGCATCATTCCTTCAACTATTGAGCTTTACCAAACTGAAACCGTTGGAGTTTATCAATCTCTTGAACAAAATCTGATCAAGAATATGTATATTGCTGGCGATCGCTACAGCATCGCAGATATTGCCCTTTATCCTTTGATTGATGATTATCAAAAGCAGCGTATAGATTTACAAAATTACCCGGCCGTCAATAACTGGTATCAACGTATCAGCAAACGACAGGCTGTAATTATCGCACGACGAATAGATACCGAATGGCGATTAAAAAGCAAAATAGAGTAAAAACACAAAGTTGTGAGCAATCATAATATTTTATGTCAACTATCCGCTATGATAAGTAGATGCTAGACGGTTTTATTCCTTACGACTGCTTCAGGAGATCGCCCATGCATATACTTATTACCGGCGCTACCGGGCTTATCGGTCGCCATTTGACCCAAAGCCTGTTATTGCAGTCCCATACCATTACCGTGGTTAGCCGCAGCATTGAAAAAGCCAGAGCACTATTTGGTGATAGTGTCAGCTATATCAATGCACTGGATAATTTGAAGAATCTCGATAATTTCGACGCGGTGATAAATCTGGCGGGTGAACCCATTGCCGATAAACGCTGGACAGCCGTACAGAAAAGACGGTTGTGCAACAGCCGCTGGCAATTAACGGCTCATCTCAGCAAGCTGTTTGCCGATAGTCATACGCCCCCCGCAGTATTCATTTCCGGTTCTGCCGTTGGTTATTATGGCGATCAGGGCCAAAGCGTAGTCACCGAAGACGAAACGCCTCATCCTGAATTTACCCATACTCTCTGTCAGCGTTGGGAAGAAGAAGCCCTGCTGGCAAAAAGCGATCGTACCCGAGTTTGTCTGCTACGTACCGGAATTGTGTTATCCGCTGAAGGTGGAGCGCTGGCCAAGATGCTACCTATCTTCAAAATGGGTCTGGGGGGGCCATTGGGTTCCGGCCTGCAATATATGCCGTGGATTCACATTAACGATATGGTTAATGGCATTCTGTTTTTACTGACCACGCCTAAACTGGAAGGCCCATTTAATATGGTATCCCCTTATCCGGTGCACAATGAATTATTTACCGACCTGCTGGCCTCAGCCATCGACAGGCCGCACTTCTTCCGCACTCCGGCATTTGTTATCCGTTTATTAATGGGGGAATCAGCGGTATTAGTACTTGGCGGTCAGCATGCATTACCTAAACGGCTGGAAGAAGCTGGATACCATTTTGAGTTTAGCGACTTAGAGAAGGCGTTTGATAACCTATTTCCGAAAGATTAATCATTGGGGAACAAAAATCCATCATCTCTCTAAAGTTAAACACCTATAAGCCAGTTCTGGCGCTTATAGGTGTTCAGGCCCCGTAAGCTGGTATTCGCTATTTACCTTATGCGCGTTTAGTCCGACGCTCGGCAATAAAAGACACCAGGAATATTGCACCAATCAGGTCAAAGAATCCCATTGCAATAAACAGAGGGTTAAAACCGATCTTGTCTGCGGTAACACCAATCAACAACGAAAACAAGAAACTGGCGATCCAGGCGGCCGAACCCCGCATACCATTAACCGTCGCCATCTGGCCTTTATCGAAAGAATCCACAACCAGGGCGCTCAACATACAAGAGATAATCTGATGGCCAAAGCCGCCGATAGAGATCAGTACGATAGCGATATAAGGATCTTTCGTCACTGCAACCAGTGCCAGAGAAAGCATCATAAATGCCCCGGTAACTGAACTGGCGACCACCGAGTTAGTACGTGAACAGCCAAACCAACGAACATACAATTTAGTCAGATAGCCACTGGCAACGCTACCCAGGTCCGCAGCTAAAAATGGCAGCCAGGCAAACATGGCAATCTGTTTTAAATCCATACCCCGCTCGTTAGCCAGATATAGCGGAACCCAGAAGCTTAGTACCGCCCAGGCAGGCTCGGCCATAAATGCCGGAATGGCGATACCGTAAAAACGTTTGTTTTTCGACACGGTTTTCAACGCAGTAAAGAATGGCAGTTTCACCGCAGGCGCTTCGTTATCCTGTTTAATGAATGCCAGCTCTTCTTTGCTCAAATTCGGATGTTGCTCTGGGTTATGATAGAACAGCCACCAAAGAATGACCCACACCATCGCCAGAATACCGGTAAACATAAATGCACCCTGCCAGCCAAAAGAGGCATGTGCAAAATAAATAATAGGCGGTGCCAGCATCGCACCAATGGAAAAACCAACCCCCGCCCAACCGGCAGCAACCGGACGCTCCTTTTTAGGGAACCACTCACCAATGGTTTTGGCGTTAGCTGGCGTAGCTGCTGCTTCGGCACCGCCCATCATAAATCGTAAAATAGCTAATTGTAGCCAGCTTCCCGCTCCCGCATGCATCATACAAACAATTGACCAGACAATTGCACATACCAGAAAACCCAGCTTCAGCCCTATTACATCAATTAACCAGCCGCATATTGGTTGGAAAACGGTATAAGCCAGTTGAAACGCACCAACAATCCATGAATATTGTTCGGTGGTAATCCCCAGACTGTTTTTTAACTCCGGAGCCAAAATACCAAGCGAGTTACGGGTAATGTAGTTAACGGTAACCCCCATCAAAAACAGTACTAATACCCACCAACGCAGGTTGCGGATGGTTCGCGTGGCCTTCACTGCAGTCACATCCTGATTTATTTCAGAACTCATTTTGATCTCCTCCTTGCAACGATAAGAATCAGCTCTGGTATGGCAACCTTCTGGCAGCCACTCTCTTTAACCATCTGATTAATTGTTTTTTTTATTTAAATTTTTTGCGTAGAAAAGCTAAAAGCAATTCGACAAATTGAGCCTAAATGAGTTATAAATCGACCAATAGCAGATTTGCTGCAATAATTTTCATCAGCCTGAAATAATCTAATAAACATTTAGTTAAACGGCTTTGAGAATGGTGAATGCTAAAAGATGAAAAAATTTTCATTTGCAAAATGGGCATAGATCACAGAATGAGTAAAAAGCTAAAAATAAGCGAAATTGCTACCCAAACCGGGTTATCGATCAGTACGGTTTCAAGAGTATTGGCAGGCAAAGCTAATACCAGTGAAGCGGCAAAACAACGGATTCTGGCTTGCGCACAGCAAAATGGCGTACTGCAAGGAATGGCTGCAGGACGTTTATTGCTTAATAATCTGATGGTATTTGCGCCCCAGCGGGCCTTTGATGAGCGTCTGGATGTTTTCTATTACCGTGTTATTCAGGGCATCAGCAAGGCACTTAGCACTCATGAAGTTCGGCTACGCTATTGTGCATTAGAAGAACTGGACAGCGATACCAACCTGTTTCTGACAAAAATGAATGAACCAGATACAGAGGCAGTGATGCTGCTGGGTATTGACGATCCCCATATTCATGATTTGGCGGTGGACTTGGGTAAACCCTGCGTTCTGATAAACTGCCGCGATCGCAAAATGCGCCTGCCTGGCGTATCTCCCGACAACCAACTTATCGGTGAATATGCCGCAAGTTATCTTTTTGAGCTGGGGCATAAATCGGTTGTTAATCTGCTGTGTCTGAGGCGTCACACCATGGAGCTGCGTCTGACAGGAATTCGGGACGCCTGGGAAGCCCATAACCTTGCGTTCGATGACGATAAACACCTGATTACTGCGCAAAGCTTTAGCGCAAAAGAAAGTGAGCAGCTAATCAGTGATTTTCTTGCTGTTACGCCACGGGATAAACTGCCCAGCGCATTACTGGTGGGTGGGGATTTTATGGCAGCAGGTGCCGTCAGTGCACTACAAAAAGCAGGACTGCGGGTTCCTAATGATATTTCGGTGATGAGTATTGATGGTTTCAACCTGGCCGCGATCCACGATGTACCTCTGACTTCCGTTCACGTTCCACGCGATCAATTAGGCGAAGAGGCAGTACATATTCTTCAACAGCGTCTGATACGTCCACAGGCTCCCGTGGGTAACTTATTGCTAAATGGTACTCTGGTCATACGGGAGTCGGTACGCCGCATTCGCCCAACGAAAAACCATACGGCAGTACGTAATGACGGGTTATATGATGAGTAATTATTGATGGCTATTTCAGTATTCAGAGTACTGAAATAATCAAGTTTTCCGGAAACAGAAAACCATCTTGATTGATTACCTTATGGCTTACTACCCTGCCAACGATCAAACAGGTCCTGCTCTAATTGAATATCAAGCTGGTCCAATACCCGATTCACCGTTTGATCAACTATATCCTGTACGCTTTGAGGTCGATGATAAAAGGCCGGAGCCGGAGGCATAATCACCGCACCCAATTCCGCAGCCTGTGTCATTAGACGCAAATGCCCCAGATGCAATGGTGTTTCCCGCACACACAGCACCAGAGGTTTACGCTCTTTTAGCGTCACATCCGCTGCCCGACTTAATAAATCATCAGTGTAACTGTTTACAATAGCCGACAGCGTTTTCATCGAACATGGCAAAATCACCATACCGTGGCAGCGAAACGAACCGGAAGAAACCGAAGCTGCAATATCCCGTACATCATGTACCACCGAGGCCAATGAAGTAACATCCCGCAGACCATAATCCGTTTCCATCGCCAACGTTTGACGAGCAGCGTTACTGACAATCAGATGGGTTTCTACTTCTGCACAACCTTGCAGAACCTGTAACAGGCGGACACCATAAATCGCACCACTGGCACCGGAAATACCGACAATCAAACGTTTCATAAGAAAACTCTTCGCATTCGCTGAATAATGACAGGACTTTGCCGTAATCACTGTAGTTTATCAATTAGAATTCTGATTGGGATGGGAAATCCTATGTGATTGAGTAAAATACTACGTTGATTATTTTCAGATTACTAGCAAACCTAATGGATCAGCTACTGAGAATATTCCGGTCGTAATAGCAATTATAGTTATATAAATATTGTGCTCGACCGGAAAAGCATTCGTACTCCACTTTAGAGTGCGTCGGGCCTAGGCTGCCTACGGGCAGTTATGAAACACCTTGCGGTGTTTCACCCTGACGGGCCAGCGCAAGCGCTGTTCAAACAAGCTTTGCCTGTTTGTCGTTGGCTTACGCCAAGTCGACCCCCACGGCACCCTCTCCCTCCGATTAACTATTTTGGAGTATGAAATTAAATTATCGGTGCTGCCATTAATACGAAATGCCGCACTAAAAATTTCAATACGGCATTTCAGGTTGATGACAAAACCTAATAAGTATCTATATTTAGCAAGAGCCTATCGGAGGGAGAGATTGCCGTTGGGGTCGTAGCAGCTTTAGCTGCCGGAGCGCTCCTTAGTTAAGTACAGATGGTCTTCCGGCCGAACA
Organism: Limnobaculum xujianqingii; assembly: GCF_013394855.1. Lineage (NCBI taxonomy): Bacteria > Pseudomonadati > Pseudomonadota > Gammaproteobacteria > Enterobacterales > Budviciaceae > Limnobaculum > Limnobaculum xujianqingii. The sequence goes on from NZ_JABMLK010000001.1 coordinate 1,401,268, forward strand.
CAAAAGTGATTTAAGCCAAATCGTTTTTACGGCCGGAATATTCACAGATGCTGATTATTAGGTTTGCAGGCAGCCTCAAATGTTCAATCACTAATAACCATCAATCTACCCTTCGTTATACAACTCCAGATTTTCTGCATTATGATGATCCTTATCCGCCTTAGCGTCATCATTCCGCAAAGTATCCAGATAATCGAGATAGTTCTGATCGATATCCCGCGTGACATAAATACCGTCAAATACTGAGCTTTCAAACTTCTCGATATCGTGGTTATCTTCACGCACTGCATCAACAAGATCATCCAGATTCTGGAATATCAACGCATCAGCACCAATGATGGCGTTAATCTCGTCTACTTCACGGCCATGGGCTATCAGCTCATTGGCGGTAGGCATATCAATACCGTAAACGTTAGGGAAACGCACTTCAGGGGCGGCTGACGCCAGATAGACCTTTTTCGCCCCTGCTTCGCGCGCCATTTCCACGATCTGTTCTGAAGTGGTACCGCGAACAATAGAATCATCCACCAACAGTACATTCTTATCACGGAACTCAGCACGGTTTGCATTAAGTTTACGGCGAACTGACTGCTTACGTGCCTGCTGGCCCGGCATAATAAACGTCCGACCAACGTAGCGATTTTTTACAAAACCCTGACGATAAGGCTTGTCGAGAATACGGGCAATTTCCAGCGCGATATCACAAGAAGTTTCCGGAATAGGAATAACTACATCAATATCCAAATCGTCCCATTCGCGGGCAATTTTCTCACCCAGCTTTTTACCCATACGAACACGAGCGCTGTATACGGAAATCTTATCGATAAAAGAATCCGGGCGGGCGAAGTAAACATACTCAAACAGACAAGGATGGCTTTGCGGATTATCGGCGCACTGCTGAGTAAACATTTGCCCCTGTTCCGACACGTAGATAGCTTCTCCCGGTTCGACATCGCGCAGGAACTCAAAGCCTAAGGTATCCAGCGCCACGCTCTCAGAAGCGACCATATACTCGATACGACCATCAACCAGTTTACGTTTACCAATCACTAATGGACGGATACCGTTAGGATCGCGAAATGCCAGCATACCATGGCCAATAATCATGGCTACACAGGCGTAAGCACCGCGGATTAATTTATGCGTATTGCGAACCGAGGTAAAAATATCCTCAGGTGTTAATGGATAGTGGCGGAAGTTATCCAGCTCGCTGGCCAGAATATTCAGCAGGACTTCAGAATCGGAGGTGGTATTAATGTGGCGACGCGCCACTTCAAACATCTTCTGCTTCAATTCATGAGCATTAGTCAGATTGCCATTGTGTGCCAGAGAGATACCATAAGGGGAGTTAACATAAAACGGTTGAGCTTCAGAAGCGCTGGAACCACCCGCCGTAGGATAACGAACATGCCCAATACCCATATTCCCCTGCAGGCGCTGCATATGCCGCATCTCGAACACGTCTTTTACCAGACCGTTGGCTTTTCTTAAGCGAAAATTGTTATTTTCATCAATAGTAACAATACCCGCTGCATCCTGCCCACGGTGCTGTAGCACCGTGAGCGCATCATAGATGGATTGGTTGACTGGTGTAAAACCAACAATACCGACAATACCGCACATGCTGTCTTTTCCTCATCAGTATCACCCCACGTCCACCCTGACGAAAATGTCTATTGCGTAACGTGAGGCAAGAAACTCGACGAACTTTGCAAGTAGTCAAAGAACCACTTGATAATATGACTAAATTGCGGAATCAACTGGGACTGTACCCAGTCTGTACTTTGAGAAAACGATGTAAATGAATCAAGGAAAAACAGTAACGCCGCCACAATCAGCGCGCCTCTTAAAGCACCAAAACAGATACCTAAAACGCGGTCCGTGCCGGAAAGTCCGGTATGTTTTACCAGGGAACCTATCACATAGTTAACAATAGCACCCACAATCAATGTCGCAATAAATAGCGCGGCAATAGCAATTCCATTACGTACCAACTCGTCCTGAAACTGCGTAAAATACACTGTCAGGTAAGGGTAAAATTGACTGGCTACAAAAAATGCCGCTACCCAGGTTACCAATGACAACGCTTCACGAACGAATCCCCGAATCAGGCTAACCAGCACTGAAAAAACAATGATGCCGATAATGGCATAGTCAACCCAGTTCAACATATGTACATCCATGTATTCATAATGTGGTACTTCATAAAATCAGCCTATGTAAATGCTACGCCGTCTGATTTGCAGCGCATTCTAACAGAAAAAGAAAACGTTCGCGTATCGTTTTTCCACTTAAGCAAACGTTATCGTCCAGTACTATATGCTTTAACTTGTCCACTCAGGCCAGTCAGTCGATGTAAATCCGATAGTGATGCTTCAAGCTTCTGTTTTGAAGGATCCGGACCCACCACTAAACGGGTAATCTGCCCCTGAACCGGTGTTGTTGGCACCGTATATACCCGGTAACCTGACAAACGTAAGGTAGCAACTAGTTCATTCACCTTGTCGGCATTTTTTAATGCGCCAAGCTGAACAATATAAGCCTGACCAACAGGCGGTTTCTCTACCGGTTTGGTTGGCTCTGTCGGTTTAACCGTTGGTTTAGGGTCCGCTGGCTTCACCGTCGGTTTTGGCTCCGGCTTAGGCTCTGGTTTTGGTTCGGGCTTCGGTTCAGGTTTAACTTCTGGCTTTTGCGTTGGCGGTACAACTTCCGGAGGTAATGTCGCCCCACCATTATCGGTTGTCAGTGGTGGAGGGGTTATAGCACCTGGCTCAGAACCGTTACCCGCGTCCGGTGCGGTAGCTCCTGTATTTACCGGCGGTAAATTGTGGTTTACCGAAGGCAAAATTTCGGTGTTTTGATCGTCCCCCTCTTTAGGCACCAGAGGAATCGATGCAAACTCATCTTCGTAATGTTTTTTCTTACCATCAAACAGGCTGGGAATAACAATGACCCCAATGGCGACAATAATCACTGCCCCCACCAGCCGGTTCTGAAATTGACTAGCCATCCTGTTCTCCTGTACATGACTCCAGCGCTTCCATCACATGTGCAACCGTATGGAAGGAACCACAGACAATAATGGTGTCCTGACTACCTGCATTCTGCAGCGCTTGATTCCAGGCCTGCTTAACATCAGAAAAGATATGCGGCTGCGGTAAATATTGTGCCAACTGCTCTGCTGTCGCCCCGCGAGGCCCCTCCAGAGGAGCGCAATACCATATATCCACTTGAGGTTTCAGCAATGCTAAAGTGCCTTCGATATCTTTATCCGACAGCATGCCAACAACGGCGTATACCTTTCCACCCTGCTTAGGTAATGCGGCTAAACGTTCGGCTAAATAGCCTGCCGCATGAGGGTTGTGGGCCACATCAAGAATTCTTAATGGCGATTGACCAATCGTCTGGAAACGCCCCGGGAGTGTGGCTTGTTTTAGCCCCTGATGAATTGCGCCATCGCCCAGACTCAGAGAAGAGTAATGCAGAGCAGCCATAGCCGTAGCCGCATTAGCTAATGGAACGTTTAGCAGTGGCAATGAACTGAGCTGTTCTCCATTAGTCTGCCAGCTCCAGCTATCACCCGCAGGATTTACACTGAATGACCACTCATGACCATGACGGTAGAGAGGCGCATTGAGCTGATGGGCAACATCGGCAATACTTTGTGGCATATCCGGTTCGCCAACCACGGCCGGACGTCCTGAACGGAAAATACCCGCTTTTTCACGACCAATGCTCTCGCGATCGAAACCCAACCAATCGGTATGGTCTAACGCAATACTGGTAACAACGGCTACGTCAGCATCAACGATGTTTGTTGCATCCAGACGACCGCCCAATCCTACTTCCAGAATAACCACATCCAGTTTGGCCTGCTTAAACAGTTGAAACGCTGACAGGGTACCAAACTCAAAATAGGTCAGAGAGGTTTCTCCCCTTCCCTGTTCAATCAGAGAAAAAGCCTGAGTATGGTCACTTTCTGCCAGTTCCTGGCCCTGAATTCGTACCCGTTCAGTATAACGAATTAAATGGGGAGAACTATAAACGCCAACGCGATAGCCTTCAGCCATCAAAATCATTTCCAACGTTCGGCAGGTGGTACCTTTGCCGTTAGTTCCGGCAACGGTAAACACATAAGGGGCAGGCTTAAGCAGGTCAAGGCGTTCGGCCACGGAACGAACCCGTTCCAAACCTAATTCAATAGCCTTGCTATGCAGGTGTTCGAGATAATAAAGCCACGAGGCAAGAGGCGACGTGGCTTGTGGTATTTCCAGATCTTTCATGATTCCCGTTCACTTAGCTACGGTGTTGTTTTGCACAAACCGGCCAAAAGGCCGGGTTGTGCAATTATCATTAGTAAATCGCCGGTTACTCTTCCGCTTCTTGTGCGGGCTCTGAAGGTTCGGCCTGAATTTCACCCTCATGAGGCAGAGGTTTACCGGTCATTTTTGCCAGCAAGCCAGCTAAACGCTGACGCATTTCAGGACGACGGACAATCATATCAATTGCCCCTTTCTCAATCAGGAACTCACTGCGCTGGAAGCCCGGTGGTAATTTTTCGCGAACGGTTTGTTCAATAACTCGTGGACCGGCAAAACCGATCAATGCTTTTGGTTCTGCCACATTGATATCACCCAGCATTGCCAGACTGGCAGAAACACCGCCCATAGTAGGGTCAGTTAATACTGAAATATAAGGTAAACCGCGCTCTTGCATTTTAGCTAATGCCGCACTGGTTTTAGCCATCTGCATCAAGGAGAACAACGCTTCCTGCATACGGGCACCGCCACTGGCAGAGAAACAGACCAGTGGGCAATTATCTTCCAGTGCCTGCTCAACACCGCGAACAAAACGGGCCCCAACTACTGACGCCATTGAACCACCCATGAAAGAGAATTCAAACGATGCAACCACTACCGGCATTCCATACAGGGTACCTTTCATGACGATCAGCGCATCTTTTTCATCAGTCTCTTTTTGAGCTGCAGACAGACGGTCTTTATATTTTTTAGAGTCTTTAAACTTCAGCAGATCTTTAGGTTCAAGCTCACTGCCCAGCTCAACTTCGCTGCCTTTATCCAGGAAGCTATGCAAACGCACACGAGCACTCATTCGCATATGGTGATCGCACTTAGGACAAACGTCCAGATTACGATCCAGCTCAGCGCGATAAAGCACCTGACCACAGCTGTCACACTTGGTCCAAACCCCTTCAGGGATGCTAGCTTTGCGCGTTGGAGCGCTGCTCTTACTTAAAATTCTTTCAATCCAGCTCATTGATGACCTTTCTGTTTAAACCGAGCATACCGCTGGTCTGTTATTCAGACGGATATCTTCCCGTGATAATGACAGTCATTGTCTGACACAGGTATATGACACAAATAATCGCCCATTAAACCATAACGCTCCGATAGAGTGGACTAAAAACTTATCGGAACCCTTTATTCTGTATAGCAAAAATCATAACAATATGAATTATTGGATATTTTTATTTTTTGCTGCCGCACGACGATGGCGAATAACTTCGATCACCCCCGGCATGACGGAAATAATAATAATCGCTACGATTAATAATTTTAAGTTATCTTGCACAATCTTTAAATCGCCAAAAATATATCCTGCATAGGTGAACAGCACAACCCAGACCACCGCACCAATCACGTTATAAGCAGCAAAATGACGATAGCTCATATGCCCCATACCGGCAACGAACGGCGCAAATGTCCTGACGATCGGAACAAATCGAGCCAAAATAATGGTTTTTCCACCATGACGCTCATAAAACTCATGGGTTTTCACCAGATAACTTCTGCGAAATATTTTAGAGTCAGGGTTTCTAAATAGTTGTTCACCAAACAGTTTACCAATGGTGTAGTTTACCGCATCGCCTAAAATAGCGGCGGTAATCATTAATGCGACCATGGCATGAACATTAATATCATTTCCTGGCAACGCTGATAGTGCGCCAGCAACAAATAGCAGTGAATCTCCTGGCAAGAACGGTGTTACGACTAAACCGGTCTCACAGAACAGAATCAAAAATAGAATGCCATACACCCACATACCGTAATTTTCAAAAATCTGTGCCAAATGCACATCGATATGGAGAATAAAATCAATTAAATAAGTAATGTAATCCATAGCAGGTGTTAATCATCCACAAAGGTTGTTATCTAAAAAAAGCGGGCCTAAGGGTAAGTCTGGTAACTCAAAGCGCTCCGGGTAATCTACGGCCACTAAATACAGACCTTCCGCCTTTGCCGTTGCGGCGGCCAGTGTGCGGTCTTTCGCTGCCAGTAGTTCGGCTATCCAGTGTTCATCCTGATTACCGCAACCCACTTCCAGCAGGCTGCCTACAATATTTCTCACCATATGATGCACAAACGCATTGGCCTTTATATCTACCACTACATAAGCCCCCTGTCGCGTGACATTTAAATGATTTACATTTCGCCACGGCGTACGTGATTGGCACTGTACTGCCCGAAAGGAGGTAAAGTCATTTTCACCTAACAAATACTGACCGGCACGATGCATACGCATTTCGTCCAACGGTAAATGAAAATGGGTAACACCGCTGCTTAAAATGGCGGGACGAAAACGATGGTTATAAATAATATAGCGGTAACGGCGCGCCGTTGCACTGAAGCGGGCATGAAAATCCTCATCAACCCGCTTAACCCAACGTACGGCAATATTCTTTGGCAGGTTGGCGTTCACACCCATTGTCCAGGCAACATCTTGCCTCTGAACATTGGTTTCAAAATGGACAACCTGCCCGGTAGCATGTACTCCAGCATCAGTGCGACCAGCACAAAAAACAGATATCGGCTGATTAGCGACTTGAGTTAATGCTTGTTCCAGATGCCCTTGAACGCTGGCAACTTCCTGTTGGCGCTGCCAGCCGTAATAGGCGCTGCCATCATATTCTATACCTAATGCAACCTTGATTTTTCCCGCCTCTGACATCAGTAAAAATACTCCTGAGTCAGGCTCTCCGCCGTTTTAACCATCATTAATGCACCGCCAAAACGGATGTTGTCAGCCACTGACCAGAACTGGATCTGTTCAGGAATACCATAGTCATTACGCAAACAACCAACGCTCAGGTGTGGATTACCTGTCGCATCACCAACCTGAGTCGGATAATCATCATTCTCACTCAGTTGGATATCTTCAGCATTAGAAAGCTCATCGTAAGCTTCTTCAGCCGACAATGGGCGTAGCCCTTCCATATGTACGACTTGCGCATTACCGTAGAATACCGGAGACTGAATACAAGAAATTGAAATTGCCAACCCATCATCTTGTAATACTTTACGGGTCTCATCCACCATGCGGCGCTCTTCTTTCACGCTTCCTTCTGAATCAGGTAACAGTGGCAGCAGGTTAAATGCCAACTGCTTATTAAAGAAACCCTCTTCTACCGGTAAACCGTTTAGCAAACGCGCACTTTGGCCAGCCAGATCGTCTACTGCCGCTTTACCATGTGCAGAAGCCGATAACATGGCGGTAACCTGAAGTCTGGAAAGCCCTGCCGCTTCAGAAAGTGGCTTAATAGCTGTCAGCAATTGGCTGGTTAAACTATCCGCTACGGCAACAATATTACGGTTACGGTACTCTGACAGCGCATGATTATTCACCCCAGGCACCACTAAAGGCACTTCCGGCTCAAGGGAAAATACACCGCTGTTATCAATCACCAGACATCCGCTGTTCGCCGCTTCATCAGCATAGCGCACTGCCGCTTCGGTTCCAGCAACAAAGAACGCCAGCTGAGCCTGTGACCAGTCAAATTCAGCCGCATTCTGTACCACAATACTTTTACCATTAAAACGCAGCGTTTCACCGGCTGTACGTTCACTGGATAAAAGATACAGTTCTCCTACGGGGAAATTGCGCTCCTGTAACAACTCAAGCAAGGCCTCACCTACTGCGCCTGTCGCCCCAAGTACCGCAACTTGCCAACCATCAGTCATGCTGAACTCTCCAAATCGTTACATATATGCACATCACGGCACGTCCCTTCTCCACATTAAGAAAAAAGAACGCACCGTAAAATCATTTTAAATCAGGTGTTATCGATATCTGACGCTAAAACCAAGTTGTTGAAGCTGAGTGGCAGTATCAACATTGTCACACTCAACGACCAGAGAGGACCACTCTCTGCGTTCGACATACTCTTTACGTAAACGGTCAAACTCACCGCGCTGGCCTGCCACTTTTCTCAGTGGCGCATCATCACGGCGCACATCATACACCAGATGAACTAATCGTTTTAGCCTGTGTTCATCTAATTCACCGTTAAAAGTGATATGGTTGAACTCTGCCTGCGGTAGTAACGATGAAAGCTCAATACTTTTCGGTTGCCCTATATATTCGCTCAATGCGTGATAAATCTGGGTAGTACCACGAGCCTTACCCTCCAGCGAATAACCCGCTATATGAGGAGTACCAATATCTACTCTCGCCAATAACGGTAATAGTAAATCAGGTTCAGGTTCCCAAACATCAAGAATAGTGCTCAGCTGTTTCCCTTTCTCCAGAGCCCGTAGTAAAGCGATATTGTCTACCACCGCACCACGGCTGGCATTAATCAATATACGTCCCGGAGCCATAGCAGCCAGCACTGATTCATTCACCATATGGAAAGTTTTATCCTCCCCATCTTTATGCAAAGGGGTGTGGAAAGTCAGAATATCAGCCTGCTGTACCAGTGTTTCCAGCGGTAAAAACTCAGCACTTTTTTCTTTGCGTGCTCTGGGTGGATCACATAATAGTGTTTTTATGCCTAATGCTTTCAGTCGGTTATTTAATCTTGAACCAACGTTACCAACACCAACTATGCCAACGGTTTTATCTCTGAGTTGAAAACCATCACGTTCAGCCAACATCAGCAAGGAAGAGAAAACATACTCAACAACAGCAATCGCATTACAGCCCGGCGCTCCTGAGAAGCCAATACCATGTTGTTTAAGCCAGATATCATCAACATGGTCAGTACCCGCTGTTGCCGTACCCACAAAGCGAATCTGAGAACCACTTAACAACTCACCATTAACTTTGGTAACGGAACGCACCATTAGCACGTCAGCATCCGCTAAGCGCTCGGTGTTTAGCTGCCGTCCGGCAACCAGAGTTACCTCTCCCAACTGCCCGAAAAGTTCACGGGCATAAGGCATATTTTCATCAGCCAGAATTTTCACGTTATTTTTCTCTTATCTGTTCCGCATCAGCAGAAATCGTTGGTTTAGATTGAAGGCTATCCATAATAAAACATGGCAACATCACCGACGAATCACTATTATTAGCTGCTTTTCAGATGATGGGTATCCCTGATATCACTATATTTGCCATATTGTCAGTCAGACAATCCAGAACAATGTAATGAAGAATACCCTGAATGTATATGCTATTTCCCCGATTGCAGGGATAACAGACAGAAACAGTTGATGGAGTGATTATGAAACGTGCGGTGGTTGTTTTTAGCGGTGGTCAGGACTCTACAACCTGCCTGATTCAGGCACTCACACAGTATGACGAAGTTCATTGCGTCACTTTTGATTACGGGCAACGTCATCAGGCTGAAATTGATGTAGCCAGAACGCTGGCTAAACAACTTGGAGCCACCGCTCATAAAGTGCTGGATACAGGCTTACTGAATCAATTAGCTATCAGCAGCTTAACTCGCGATAACATTCCCGTTCCTGTCAGTGTGGATGATGGTATCCCTAACACCTTTGTACCCGGTAGAAATATCCTGTTTCTGACTCTCACGGCAATTTATGCCTATCAGATCAAAGCGCAGACAGTAATTACTGGCGTATGTGAAACCGATTTTTCCGGCTACCCTGACTGTCGAGATGAATTTGTTAAAGCACTGAACCATGCGGTTGCGTTAGGTATGGACTATCCGGTGAAATTTGAAACCCCGTTAATGTGGCTGGATAAGGCTGAAACCTGGGCTCTGGCCGATTATTACGGCAAACTGGAGTTAATCCGCCACCAAACTCTGACCTGTTACAACGGCGTTCAGGGTGATGGCTGTGGTGAGTGCCCGGCCTGTCATTTGCGTGCTAATGGGTTAAAAACTTATCAGGATAATCGCCAGCAGGTTATGGTGCAGTTAAAAAGCAAACTGGCATTAAGTTAAGTGTCTTTTGATTGACACCACGTTATACAGGCGTGGTGTCGTTGTGTTATTTCACTAGCCTGTTATAAAACTTAAAGCTTCAGGCGCGTTAAGTTACGCTCAATGGTTGCAGCACCAATACCGGGTACTTCCTGAAGCTGTTCAATGCTGGCAAAAGGCCCATGCTGTTCCCGATAACTGACGATACTCTGCGCCTTCTTCAGCCCTATCCCTAACATCACTTCTGCCAGTTGCTCCGCTGTGGCTTGGTTAATACTTACCTGAGCGTTATCTAATCCTTTTTTCCCTTTACCAGCGTTCACCATTTCTGGCGCTGGTGCTGTTACTACCGATGTCGGAGGAGCACTCTCTTTCACCAGCGCTTTATCAGCAAAAACCGGGCCACTAAGCGGTAGCAACAACGCGCCGAGAAACAGGCATTGGCGTAGAGTCAGAACTGATTTTTTCATATACATATCCTTTGATTATTAAGCTGTGCCTTATGGTCACAGTCATAACAGATTGCCCGCCCCTGTAATTCAGTTAAACCCAAGGATTTCAGATATGCAAAAGGCCGCGAAAGCGGCCTTTAATTATGATGAGACGTTACATATAAATGCGATGCATGCCGCACAGATTACTGTACGTTGGCTAAATCACCCATTTTGATTTTTGCCTGTTGACGCAGATTGCTGATCAGAGCATCTAATACCACACCACTATCCTGATTAGCCATCTGAGCACTAAATGCTTTTAATGATGCAGCATCCATTTGACCAGGATGAACCGCGTCCAGCGCAACTAAAACGATATTATCGTTCTTATCACTGGATACACCGTATGAAGGTTTACCATCTTTCGGCAGCGGTAGCGCAAATACGCTCTCGGCCAGTTGGGCATCATCAGACATACGGGTAATCACTTTCTTATCACCAAATTTAACTTTGGCGGCCTGAAGCGCTTCATCGCCTTTATCGGTTTTCAGTGCAGCTACCAGTTGGTCTGCTTGTTCACGCGCCATCTTAGTTACGTTCTGACGTTTCAGCAACTCGGTGATGTCAGCAGACACTTCTTCAAACGGCTGCACGGCTTCCGGACGATGCTCAACAATACGCAGAACAAATGCACGATCCCCTTCTACGGTAATCAAGTCAGAGTTAGGACCAGGAGCACCTTTCACACCAAACAGATCGCCACCAAAAATTTCCTGAACCACTTCAGGATAAGCCAGCTCTTTCGGCATATTGTCACGAGACAACCAGCCGCTTTCTACCGCTTTCAGGCCCGACGATTTTTCTGCTGCATCCAGAGACAGGTTATTACTGGCTGCACCATCCATCAATTTGGTCTGAATATCTTCAAACTTGTTATAAGACTTATCCTGTAACAGGTTTTTAGTAATTTCAGCTTTCACATCTTCCAACGGTTTTTCTTTTGCAGCCTGAATATCGTTCAGACGTACAACCAGATATCCCATATCAGAGTGAATTACATCAGACAGCTGACCCTTTTCGGTTAATTTTGCTTTAGCAATATCATCAGGCACGGCCGCTGCTTCCAGCCAACCTAAATCACCGCCTTTAGCACCAGAATCTTTTTCCAGTGATTTTTCTTTTGCCAATGCGGCAAAATCACCACCGCTTTTTAGCTGAGCTAATACATCTTTAGCATCACTCTCTTTAGACAGCACAATAATGCTGTAGCTGGAACGAGGTGCCTGAATATACAGCGGCTTGTTCTTAGCATAAAAATCCGCAACTTCCTGATCGCTCACTTTAATATCGTCAGTCAGTTTAGCCGCATCTACTTCAATATATTTAACCCGGGCCATTTCTGGGGCAGTAAAGCGGCTCTTATTCTGATCGTAGAATGCTTTAACTTGCGCTGCCGTCGGGGTAACTTCAGCTTTGGCTTCCAGCGCTTTCATATCGATACTGGCAACGCGAATATCACGTTGCTGTTGAATCAACGCCACAACGGATTCAGTTTCAACCGGCAGAGAGAAATTAGTTCCGGCAAATGCCGCCAGCAGTTGCTGACTCAGCAATTGTTTGCGCGTCATTTCTGCATATTGTTCAGGGGCAATCTGGAAGCGATTTAATAAGTCACGATACTTACTGTTATCAAACTTACCATCAGTCGCGAATTCAGGAGATGACTGAATAGAAACTTTAACCTGATCGTCACCAATCGCCATACCAATTTTGGCCGCGTATTGGTCAAGTAACAGATCGTTAATCATGCGGTTAAGCACCTGCTGACGCATTTGCTTCACATATGCTTCATTGCCAGCCAGTTGAGAGAACTGTTCACCAAGCTGTTGTTGTAAACGAGCACGTTCATTCATGACCGACTGCTCAAACCGGGCGCGATCAATTTCTTGTCCGTTTACTTCGGCAACGTAAGAGTTTGAACCGCCAACCAGGTAACTACCCACGCCGGTCAAAACAAACGATAGCATAATCAAAGCAAGGATAACTTTAAGCACGACACTATTCGAGGCCGCGCGTAGATTGTCCATCATAGGGTGACAACTCTCCGCTGTAATAGGGCTAAACCATGAAACATAGATATGGTTGACCGCCATCTGACGATTTACCAACGGGCTATATGTTTACTGTCAGAATTACTGCTTATCTGACAGATGGCTATAAGTTTATATTAACCTTCAAAAAAAGGCGTAAAAAAAGCGCATCATTTGATGCGCCTCTATTCTATCAGTTCATTGCCTTAAGGTAATACCTTACATGGCAAAAACCCAAAAAATCTTAGTTAACGGCGTCTTTCAGCGCTTTACCTGCGCGGAATGCCGGAACTTTTGCAGCTGCAATTTTGATTTCTTTGCCAGTTTGTGGGTTACGGCCAGTACGGGCAGCGCGCTCACGAACAACAAATGAACCAAAACCAACCAGAGAAACTTGATCGCCATTTTTCAGCGCGTCAGTTACTGCATCAATAATTGCGTCTAATGAGCGGCCAGCTGCAGCCTTAGAAATATCTGCTCCCGCAGCAATTTGGTCGATCAGTTGTGATTTGTTCACTATAAAATCCCCTTTACGATAAATTGTCGTCCCTGATCATCGATAGGGATACGACGCCACTGCTGTTATATCAAGCAAAACAAGCGATAGCAAGTCAGCCTGCGCACTAATTTAACGGTACATAAAAAAACTGGCAAGAGAGAAATCCCTTGCCAGCCCTAGTTTTATCAAGAATATTTGCTCTACATCACTTTTTTGATGCTTTTGCCGCCGTCGCAGCCTTCTTTACAGCTACTGGCGCAGCGCCAAACGGTGGATTTTGTAACGCAAGCGTCAGCACTTCTTCAATGCGTTCTACCGGATGAATGTCCAGATCGGCAATGACGTTTTCCGGAATATCTTCCAAATCACGTTTATTTTCTGCCGGAATCAGCACGGTTTTAATTCCACCACGATGAGCTGCCAGTAACTTCTCTTTCAGGCCCCCAATTGGCAGAACCTGACCACGTAGTGTAATCTCACCCGTCATAGCAACATCTGCACGCACCGGGTTTCCGGTTAAGCAAGAAACCAGCGCAGTACACATGGCAGTACCGGCGCTTGGACCATCTTTCGGCGTTGCACCTTCCGGTACGTGAACGTGGATATCACGCTTCTCGTAAAAGTCACCGTTAATACCCAGTTTTTCAGCACGAGCACGCACAACAGTAAGCGCAGCCTGAATGGACTCCTGCATAACCTCACCCAACGAACCAGTATAAGTCAGCTTACCCTTGCCCGGTACACAGGCGGTTTCGATAGTCAGCAAGTCACCGCCTACCTCAGTCCATGCCAGCCCGGTTACCTGACCTACGCGGTTTTCATTATCCGCACGGCCATAGTCAAAGCGCTGAACACCCAAAAACTCTTTCAGGTTATCTGCGTTTACCGTGATATGTTTTATGCTCTTGTTCATCAGCAAGGTCTTCACTGCTTTACGACAAACTTTGGAGATTTCACGCTCTAAACTACGAACCCCTGCTTCACGAGTGTAATAGCGAATCATAGAAACAATCGCTGAATCATCCAGCGTCAACTCACCTTTCTTCAGCGCATTACGCTCAAGCTGTTTGGTCAACAGGTGTTGTTTAGCGATATTCAACTTCTCATCTTCGGTATAGCCCGACAGACGAATCACTTCCATACGATCCAACAGTGGCGCTGGAATATTCATGGAGTTAGATGTCGCAACAAACATAACATCGGACAGATCATAATCCACTTCCAGATAATGATCGTTGAACGCTACGTTTTGTTCCGGATCCAGAACCTCTAACAAAGCAGAAGCCGGGTCACCGCGCATGTCGGAAGACATTTTGTCGATTTCATCCAGCAGGAACAGCGGGTTTTTCACCCCAACTTTGGCCATTTTCTGAATCAGCTTGCCCGGCATTGAACCAATGTAAGTGCGACGGTGGCCACGAATCTCGGCCTCATCACGCACGCCACCCAACGCCATACGCACATATTTACGACCTGTCGCATTAGCAATAGATTGGCCCAGTGACGTTTTACCTACGCCCGGAGGTCCAACTAAGCAAAGAATTGGCCCTTTAATTTTGCTAACCCGGCTCTGAACCGCTAAATATTCAAGAATACGATCTTTGACCCGATCCAGGCCGTAATGATCGGTATCCAGAATCTCTTGTGCTTTGTTCAGATCTTTTTTCACTTTACTGCGGGAATTCCATGGAACCTGAAGCATCCACTCAATATAACCACGTACAACAGTGGCTTCAGCGGACATTGGCGACATCATCTTCAGCTTCTGCAGCTCGGCTTCGGTTTTTTCCCGTGCGTCTTTCGGCATTTTTGCCGCTTCAATTTTACGCTTAAGGGTTTCTATCTCATCTGGCGCATCGTCCATCTCACCCAGCTCTTTCTGGATGGCTTTCATTTGCTCATTCAGATAGTACTCACGCTGGCTTTTTTCCATCTGTTTTTTAACGCGATTTCGAATACGCTTCTCAACCTGTAACAGGTCGATTTCAGACTCCATCATCGCCATCAGGAATTCCAGACGTTCACCGACATCAACCATTTCCAGCACGGTTTGCTTGTCACTCAGTTTCAGTGACATATGTGCAGCGATTGTGTCCGCCAGACGGGCAGGATCTTCGATTCCGTTCAGGGAAGTCAGTACTTCCGGTGGAATCTTTTTGTTTAACTTAATATAACCGTCAAACTGATTGATAGCAGTACGGATAAGAACTTCCTGCTCCTGCTCATCAATACTGGCACTCGGCATGTATTCTGCCTGTGCAGAGAAATGCTCGCCGTTATCGGCCAGCATAGTAATACGGGCACGCTGTAAACCCTCAACCAGTACTTTTACCGTACCGTCAGGCAGTTTCAGCATTTGCAAAATAGAGGCAACGGTTCCCACCGAAAACAGATCGTTAACACCAGGATCATCCATGGTGGCATCTTTCTGTGCGACCATCAGAACTTTTTTATCCTGATCCATCGCCGCCTCAAGACAACGAATAGACTTCTCCCTTCCAACAAACAGTGGAATAACCATGTGTGGATAAACCACTACGTCTCTTAGTGGCAGCGCAGGGATTTCAATGCGTTCGGAACGCTCAGCATTCATAGAGCTCTCTCTTTGTTCGTTTTCCGCCAACTAAAAAACATTAACGGAAATGGGGGGATACGTTATTAACGTAGTACATGAAAGAGTATATGGGGACTATTCAATTACATTCAACGGTAGATAAAGATAAAAAAACAGGAGGATATTATCCCCCTGTTCTTTTTACTGGTTACAACGCCATTCTCAACCGAATTTTATTGAAAACTGACGATGATTTTATCAGTTACTCACCTGACGCCTGAGCTTCAGCCTGGCTGTAGATCAGAAGTGGATCGGTGTTATTTTCAATAACCGACGCATCAATTACCACTTTATCGACATTTTCCATAGAAGGAATGTCATACATAGTGTTAAGCAATGCAGCTTCCACAATTGAACGCAGACCACGAGCACCGGTTTTGCGCGACATTGCTTTTTTAGCGATGGCTTCCAGCGCTTCATCACGGAATTCCAGCTCAACATTCTCAAGGTGGAACAACGCCTGATATTGCTTGGTTAACGCATTTTTAGGCTCTTTCAGAATCTGAATCAGCGCCTGCTCATCCAGCTCACCCAGCGTAGCCACTACCGGCAGACGACCGATAAACTCAGGAATCAAACCGTACTTAATCAAGTCACCCGGTTCAACCTGCTTAAACAGTTCGCCTTCGGTTGCTTTATCGGATGCTTTTTTCACTGTCGCACCAAAGCCGATACCAGTACCGGTTTCAATACGCATACCGATAACTTTATCCAGCCCGGCAAACGCACCACCACAGATAAACAGAATCTTAGAAGTATCAACCTGTAAGAACTCTTGCTGTGGATGTTTACGTCCACCCTGTGGAGGAACGGCCGCAATGGTACCTTCAATCAGTTTCAGTAGCGCTTGCTGTACGCCTTCACCGGAAACATCACGGGTTATGGACGGATTGTCTGATTTACGAGAAATTTTATCAATTTCATCGATATAAACGATACCGCGCTGAGCCTTCTCAACATCGTAATCACATTTTTGCAGCAGCTTTTGAATGATGTTTTCAACATCTTCACCCACATAGCCTGCTTCGGTTAATGTGGTTGCATCCGCCATAGTGAATGGCACATCAAGAAAACGTGCCAGCGTTTCCGCCAGTAATGTTTTACCGCTACCCGTTGGGCCAATCAGCAAAATATTACTTTTACCTAATTCAACTTCCTGGCTGCTATCGCTATTGCGTAAACGCTTATAGTGATTGTAAACCGCAACCGCCAGAACCTTTTTAGCCTGCTCTTGCCCAATCACATAATCGTCAAGATGCTGACGGATTTCATGTGGTGTAGGCAGTGCATTGCGCTCTCTGTGTGGGATTAATTCTTTAATCTCTTCGCGAATAATATCGTTACATAAGTCGACACATTCATCGCAGATATACACTGACGGACCAGCGATTAACTTGCGAACTTCGTGCTGGCTTTTACCACAGAAGGTGCAGTACAGCAGCTTTCCTGAACCGTCTTTGCCCTTATCTGTCATCAGTAAACCTCATAAATTTAAACTTTCTTTGTGCATCCTGCTTCACTTTCCCTGACGCATACCAATATTCGGCAGCTATTGCCGCCTACCTGTTTATATAAGTGTAGGCGCTAAATAGACTCAATGTCAGGGATAATGATTATACCCTTGAGGTAACGATCTCATCGATCAAACCGTATTCTAACGCTTCCTGAGCGGACAGGAATCTGTCACGATCGGTATCACGCTCGATATCTTCAAGTGGCTTTCCACTATGATGGGACATCAGTTGATTCATTTTGGCTTTGATCTTCAGGATCTCTTCCGCATGAATTTGAATGTCTGAAGCCTGGCCTCTGTAGCCGCCTAATGGTTGATGGATCATGACGCGAGCATTCGGTAAACATAAACGTTTGCCCGCTGCGCCAGCCGTTAACAGGAATGCACCCATTGAACAAGCCTGACCTAAACACATCGTGCTGACATCCGGCTTAATAAACTGCATGGTGTCATAAATAGACATGCCTGAAGTAATTACGCCGCCCGGTGAGTTGATATACATAAAAATATCTTTTTCCGGGTTTTCAGCTTCCAGAAACAGTAACTGAGCCACAATCAGATTAGCCATATGGTCTTCAATCTGACCGTTAAGGAAAACGATACGTTCCTTTAACAGACGAGAGAAAATATCGTAAGAACGCTCTCCCCGGGAAGTCTGCTCAACCACCATTGGTACTAACGCCATGTGAGGTGCCATAGGCTGTTCCATATCTGATGAAAAATTATCTAACTTGCCACTGTAGGACATTGGGGTCTCCTGATAGAAAAATGGCCCGGAAACAGAGCCTCCGAGCCATATTTGCAGAAGAATAGCGACTAAGTCAACTTTCTGTCTGCTCTCAAAGCATTATCATGCAGCTGGAGTCTGATTCATTAGCTCGCTGAATGACATGGCTTTCTCAGTTACTTTAGCGTTAGACAGCAGAGTTTCCACTGCTTCTTCTTCCATAGCAACGTTGCGCATGTTGTTCATCAGTTCGCTGTTCTTATTATAGAACTCAATTACTTCTTGTGGATCTTCATACGCAGAAGCCATTTCTTCAATCAGTGCATTAACGCGAGTCTGGTCAGCTTTCAGTTCATGCTTACGAATGACTTCACCTAACAGTAAACCCACTACAACACGACGTTTAGCTTGCTCCTCGAACAGTTCGCGAGGTAATTCCATCGCTTGCTGTTGGTTGCCACCAAAACGTTGTGCCGCTTGTTGACGCAGTACATCGATTTCACCATCAACCAGTGACGCAGGAACGTCAACTTCGTTGGTTTTGATCAGACCGTCGATAACCTGAGTCTTAACGCGGTTACGGATAGCGCCTTTCAGCTCACGTTCCATATTCTTACGAACTTCGGCTTTTAAGCCATCCAACGTACCATCAGCAACACCAAAGCGAGAAATGAACTCTGGAGTAAATTCTGGCAGCTCACGCTCTTCAACTTTCTTCAGAACGATAGCGAACTTAGCCGCTTTACCTTTCAGGTTTTCTGCATGGTAATCGTCAGGGAAGTTAACATCGATAGTAAACTCTTCACCTTTCTTATGACCCACGATGCCTTCTTCAAAACCTGGGATCATACGGCCCTGGCCCATGGCCAGAACGAAATCAGATGCTTTACCACCTTCGAACTCTTCACCGTCGATAGAACCGGTGAAATCTACAGTTACGCGGTCTTCGGCTTTAGCCTGGTCATCAGTTTCTTTCCAGGTTGCTTGCTGCTTGCGTAAAGTATCCAGCATAGTCTCAACGTCAGCATCGCCCACGTTAACCACTGGTTTTTCAACTTCGATGGTGTTTAAGTCTTTCAGTTCTACTTCCGGATACACTTCAAACTCTACGGCATAGCTGAAGTCTTCACCCAGCTTGTATTCGCCCGGTACATACTTCGGTGCGCCTGCTGGATTGATTTTTTCTTTGATGATGGCATCAATGAAATGACGCTGCATCAGTTCACCCAGCACGTCCTGGCGCGCAGAAGCACCATAACGCTGAGCGATAATGTTCATTGGTACTTTTCCTTTACGGAAGCCGTCGATACGTACTTTCTTGGCAATATCTACCAGCTCTTTTTTTACTGCTTCTTCAATCACGTCAGCCGCAACAGCGATTGATAGACGGCGCCCTAGGCCTTGAGTTGTTTCAACGGAAACTTGCATCTTGTTACCTCAAAAAATCACAGTGCTCGGTCAACTCCAGAAGCGATTTTCAATATTGCACAGGCAAATTTGAAAACGATTCTTAAGACCGGGACGGCCGCGCTTACGGTACCCTATCCCTTATTGTCGGAAGCATCCCGAATAAAGTCCGGAAAATTAGACGCAGCATTATAGCCGCGCATTGATGATGAGTCGAGAAAAGAGAGGGGGTTAGTACCAGATAAATCGTGATTCAGTTCCCGAAACTTTACCCAACCGACGGTTATTGCCCTATTTTTATGGATATCAGACTCGATTTCCATTTTGATTCAATCGTTATGAAAAACGGCTACCGCCACGACATTCGGGTGAATCTGGCACTGAATCCTGCTGTTTTTGCCACTCGTCAGGCGTATAGGTATGTAAAGCCAGCGCATGGATTGGCTGCTGCATCTCTTGAGCCAGCAATTGATAAATTACACGATGGCGGGCCAGCAGACGTTGCCCGGCAAAACTATCAGAGACAATCACCACCTTAAAATGACTCTCTGAACCCACAGGCACATTATGCTGATAGCTTTCATTGACTACTTCAATGAACAGCGGCTTCAGCACTGCTAACTTACTTTTGATAATCTCTTGCATCATGATTGACTTACCCAACTTACTTCCTGATGATTAATTCTTGCATTATTCAGCATCGACATTTTATTGTCCCTGCAATTAAAGTACAGCATCGGTCATTTTGCCCGAGAAAAGTGGTCTTTTATTAAAATCACATTCCACCGCAAAACAGCGTTATCCGATCTACATAACCTCATCTGAATCGGCAATCGACCTGACCGCAGGCAACCATCCACAAAAAAACACATTAACCTGCGCGATATTATCATTTCCCCTCTTCCCCATCACCAGAGCAATGATATGATAGGCGCCGGTCTTATTTGTACCACGGTTTATCTCGGCAGTATGATTGACAATGCAGGTGACTAAACCAACTCACAAGCCGCTCTGACCTCTGATTAGGCTCAGGTATTAGCTGATAATACTATCATCGAAGCGGTATATGGATAATAAATTGAATTTAAAAGGTTTACCGTGAAAAAAATGACTCTGCCACAGCGTATTCTGTTTCCATTAATGGCGCTATTTATTCTGGCCGGCTGTGCCGGTTCAGATAACACATTAAACATCAACCCAACCATGAACCTTCCTCAGCAAGATCCATCGCTGATGGGAGCAACTATCAGTATCACCAGTGCAGACCAGCGCCAGGATAGCGCTTTAGCCAAAGTGAATCGCGATGGTCAATTGTTAACCTTAACTCCGTCAAGAGATATGCGTTTCTTGCTACAGGAAGCGCTGGAGAAACAACTGCGTGCCCGTGGTTATATGGTAGGTCCTGAAGGTAGCGTTAACGTACAGATCATTATCAATAATCTGTACGCCGATGTTCAGGAAGGTGACTTGCGCTATAACATCGTTACTAAAGTGGATATCTCGATTGTCAGCCAGGCAAAAAATGGCCAGCAACAAACTAAAAACTTCCGTACGACTCACAATACCAAAGGGCCCTTCACCGCCAGCAATAAGAACATCGAAGATGTTATCAATGCGGCCCTCACCGATATGATTAATGAAATGGCGCAGGATACCAGCATCAGCGACTTTATCCGTCAAAATGCGCGTAGTTAATCCAGTACTAATCCCTGCTCAAACCGGCAGGGGTTTCTGATTCTATGACTAATTATTATTTTAAGGCGTTTACTCAGCGTAATACCGCGGTATTGCTATTGCTTGGTTTTGCATCCGGTCTGCCTCTGGCCTTAACTTCCGGCACTCTGCAAGCCTGGATGACTGTAGCTGGTCTGGATTTAACCACCATTGGTTTCTTCTCTTTAGTCGGGCAAGCTTACGTTTTCAAGTTTCTCTGGTCACCCTTAATGGACCGCTACAGCCTGCCATTGCTTGGCCGTCGTCGTGGCTGGATGCTGCTAACTCAGATTGCACTGGTTATTCTGATTTTTGCCATTGGTTGCCTGAATCCTCAGCACGATTTATGGTTAATGGCAGCACTGGCGGTAATGATTGCCTTCTTCTCCGCCTCTCAGGACATTGTGTTTGATGCTTATAAAACCGATGTTCTGCCAGCAGAGCAGCGGGGAAACGGAGCGGCTATCTCAGTATTAGGCTATCGTTTAGCCATGTTAGTTTCTGGCGGACTGGCCCTGTGGATTGCTCATTACTATCTGGGATGGCGCGCAACTTACTGGTTGATGGCGCTGTTGATGGTTATCGGTATTATTGCCACGTTATGGGCAAAAGAACCTGAAACCATAACCTCTACGCCTAAAACCATTGAACAGGCGGTAGTTGAGCCATTAAAAGATTTCTTTGGTCGTAATAATGCCTGGCTGATTCTGTTACTGATTGTGCTGTATAAAATGGGTGATGCCTTCGCCGGGAGCCTGAGTACCACGTTCCTGATTCGCGGCGTCGGTTTTAACGCTGGCGAAGTGGGTCTGGTAAATAAAACGCTGGGCCTGTTTGCCACAATTATTGGCGTGCTGATTGGCGGCATTCTGATGCAAAAGCTAACGTTATTTCGCTCGCTGATGCTGTTCGGTATTTTGCAGGCGGTATCCAATTTTGGTTACTGGATTCTGGCGGTGACCGATAAAAACATTATCACCATGGGCAGCGCAATTTTCTTTGAGAATCTGTGTGGGGGAATGGGTACCGCAGCCTTTGTTGCTCTGCTGATGACCCTGTGTAATAAATCATTCTCTGCCACTCAGTTTGCCCTACTCTCAGCGTTATCTGCTGTTGGGCGTGTTTACGTTGGCCCGGTTGCAGGCTGGTTTGTTGAGCATTACAACTGGCCGCTGTTCTATCTGTTTACCATTGTAATGGCAGTTCCCGGATTGCTGTTGCTGGCGGTATGTCGTCAGACTCTGGAACATACCCAACAGACAGATAGCTTTATGCCCAGAATACATTTTTCCCGTCAGTACCAGTTGGCAATTCGATTAGTTATCGCCGGTGCAATTATGCTGGGGGCATGGCTGGTATTGCTGTTCGAGTCCGCAACTGAATTCAGTTCTCTCTATTATATAAAAGAAGCGCTACTAAATATTGGTGGCCTGCTGTGCCTGATGGGGATATTGATAGGCTGCTGGTTGGATTATAAATCCATCAGGAAAGAATCATCAGAAGTGACTAAAAGCATAGAATAACTTTAGAGCACCTGAATTACAGGTGTTCTAAAATCTATAATAAAAACATTTATTATCATATTGATAATAAATTTCAAAACGCTCGCAATTACATCCAATCCTTTCATCATCCTGACAATTTTGAGATTGGTTTAACTATTCTACGATTTGATCCCCGATCGTTTTTTGAGAAATCAATACTTTTTGAGTGCAGTAAATAGCCTCTTTATCTATTACCTCTATTGAATTCTCTTTTATGAAGATATCAATAGCACAACCCCCTTTTGAATCATTAATAAGCGCAATGATACTGCCGCCACCTCCTGATTGAGAGCCTATTTTCCATTTTGAAAATAACTCAGTATCTTCTGAATAAGATGTTGAAACAGGTAGTGATAACTGTTCATTTGGCCTAATAACTTTGATTCGTTTTAATTGCTGTAACTCTTCTAATGTTGGCTCCATACTGCCTGTGTGCTGCATCGTATAGATATATAAATCTTTGTTAGTATTATTATGTAAATAAATTGTTGGGGCCAATCGACTGAAATAGAAAATAATGAGCAATACAATACTCAATATAACTAAACCTTTTTTATTCAATTTCATAATTACTCTACTATTTTTAATAGATTTTCAGTATGCCTGCGCCAATGTAATAGGAAAACAGGATAGCTACAGCTGATAACATTGCCAGTAATAATAGATTTACCAGTAATATCAATAGAATTATTCAGGATTGGTGATTAGTAACGTAATAACATCTGAAGATTATATAAAATAATTTTCTTGATAAGCCAAACGATAAATAGATGGGAAGCACCCTGACAATAGGTGGGTGCTTCAAGATGTAGTTAATTTTACTGCCCGTAATAAGCATTCTTACCATGCTTACGCAGATAATGTTTATCCAACAGCTCTTGCTGCATTTCACCTAAATCAGGCGCTAGCTGGCGGGTAAACAGATTCATATAGGCAATCTCTTCCAGTACCACGGCGTTATGTACCGCATTATCTGGATCGGTTCCCCAGGCAAAAGGACCATGAGAGTTCACCAACACTGCCGGAATATCTTTAGCGCTAATACCCAGAACTTTGAAAGTTTCGATAATAACGTTACCCGTTTCCAGCTCATACTCCCCGGCTATTTCTGCCGGTGTCATTCTTCTGGTACACGGAATCGGGCCATAGAAATAGTCTGCATGGGTGGTTCCCCATGCGGGTAAATCACGTCCGGCCTGTGCCCAAATGGTGGCATGACGAGAGTGAGTATGCACAATTCCACCAATCTCAGGGAATGCCCGATACAGCGCCAGATGAGTTTCGGTATCTGATGAAGGCTTTTTGCTGCCTTCTACAACTTTTCCACTTTCCAGACTCACTACCACCATATCATCAGCAGTCATATGTTCATATTCAACACCTGACGGCTTAATCACGATCACTCCGCGCTCACGATCGATTCCACTAACATTTCCCCAGGTAAAGGTCACTAAATTATGACGAGGTAACGCCAGATTAGCTTCTAAAACCTGTTTCTTCAGTTGCTGATACATATTCTTTTGCCTTTTAATCTTTTCTTTCTAAATTAGCAGTTAAATTCAGCTCACTACTGAAAGAGGATTGCCCCCAGACGGTTATGCCTGAGGGCTTAGCTTTATTACTCTTTCAATTCAAACACCCATTTTCATCAACGTGTGTTTTGTTTATCACCAGATATCGCTTAGCGACACAGCTTGTAATAAACCTCATTCCAGCGAATCTCGTTCTTAAATGCCGGAATTTCAGTGTCCTGACCGATCACCAGCATCTCAATGCCGCACATTTCAGCATAGATACGCAGATGCTCGACATCCAGCGCCTGAGTGAACACGGTATGGTGCGCACCACCAGCCAGAATCCAGGCTTCAACTGCCACATCCAGTGATGGATGAGTTTTCCAGACTGCATGAGCTACCGGAAGCTTAGGCAGGTCATGTGGTGGTTTAACGGTATCAACCGTATTTACCAGCAGGCGGAAGCGATCGCCCATATCAATCAGGCTGGCGTTCAGCGCTGGTCCTGCCGGAGCAGAGAAGATCAAACGAGCTGGATCGTCTTTACCGCCGATACCCAGATGCTGGACATCCAGCAATGGCTTCTCTTCGCTGGCGATAGACGGACAAACTTCCAACATGTGAGAACCTAATACCAGGTCATTACCCGCCGCGAAGTTATAGGTGTAGTCTTCCATAAAGGAAGTCCCCCCTTTCATACCGCTGGCCATGACTTTCATAATGCGCAGCAACGCTGCGGTTTTCCAGTCACCTTCGGCACCAAAGCCATAACCCTGTTGCATCAGGCGCTGTACCGATAATCCCGGCAGCTGTTTTAAACCGTACAGGTTTTCAAACGTGGTGGTGAAAGCACCAAACTTACCTTGCTCCAGAAATTTCTTCAGGCCCAGTTCAATGCGGGCCGCTTCCAACAGGTTGCTACGTTTTGCCCCATTGACTTTAACCACATCAGTCAGACGATAGGTAGCTTCATACTCTTCAACCAGCGCGTCGATCTCACCTTTAGAGATGGCATCTACGACTGATACTAAATCCCCTAAGCCATAGCCGTTTACCGCATAACCAAATTTGATTTGTGCAGAAACTTTATTACCTTCCGTTACCGCTACTTCACGCATGTTGTCGCCAAAGCGAGCAACTTTCAGGTTTTTGCTTTCATAAATACCAGCAGCAACACGCATCCAGCGGTCCAGCTTGTGGTGTACTTCTTTATCTTTCCATGAACCCACTACTGCGGTGTACTCATTGCGCATACGTGCACCAATGAAACCGAACTCACGGCCGCCATGGGCAGTTTGGTTCAGGTTCATGAAGTCCATATCAATGGTGCCCCATGGAATTTCATTACTGTATTGGGTATGGAGTTGTAATAACGGCTTTTCCAGCAGACTTAAACCGGCAATCCACATTCTGGCTGGAGAGAAAGTGTGTAACCAGGTAACGATACCCACACAGCTTTGCGCGTAGTTCGCTTCCCGGCACAGGTTTATAATCTCATCCGGCGTGGTCGCCAGAGGTTTGATCACTAACTTGATCGGTAATCCTGCTTGCTTATTTAAGCCATCAACCACTTCCTGAGCCTGTTGACTCACCTGTTGCAGTGTTTTTGGCCCATACAGATGTTGACTACCAATAACAAACCAAACTTCTAACTGATTAAAGACGTTCATATAAACTCCTATAGAGAGCCTGCTTTTCAGCAGGCCAATTCAAAATGTAGTACCGCATTATTCGGCTTTAGCCGCATAGCAAGGCTCTGCGACTTTGCCCCATTGCTGATAACGCTGATAAAGTTTTTCATACTGCTCAGCACGCTGTGGATCTGGCGTCAACGTGCGCTCAATTGGGCTGGCCATATGCTGCTGAGCATCCTGAATTGTGGCGTGAACACCCGCGGCAACCGCAGCAAAAATAGCGGCACCCAGAGCACAACACTGATCGGATTCAACGATTTGCAGCGGACGATTCATGACATCGGTACAAACTTGCATAATTACCGGAGATTTACGGGCAATACCGCCTAATGCCAGTACGTTTTCCACAGGAATATCCTGATCGATAAAACACTCCATAATGGCTCGGGCACCAAATGCCGTAGAAGCAATAAATCCACCAAACAGGGTTGGGGCATCAGTACCCAGATTTAAATCTGTGATAACACCTTTCAGGCGCTGGTTGGCAAATGGCGTTCTGCGGCCGTTGAACCAGTCAAGTACCACCGGTAGCTTCTCCAATGAGGTTTGTTGAGCCCAGGCTTCAGTCAGCGCGGGTAATAAATTAGATTCGATTTGCTTCAGCGCTGGCGCTAACTCAGGGTTCTGCTCTGCAGCATGATTCAATGGCCATGACAGCAAACGGCTAAACCAGGCATACATATCACCAAATGCAGACTGCCCGGCTTCCATCCCGATAAGGCCCGGAATAACACTACCGTCCACCTGACCACAAATGCCTGCAACGGCACGGTCACCCACCAGCTGATAATCCGCCAGCAGGATGTCGCAAGTAGAAGTCCCTATCACTTTCACCAGCGTATAGGGTTGAGCACCTGCTCCCACTGCGCCCATATGGCAGTCAAACTCACCACCAGAAATCATCACGTTTTCAGGCAGACCTAAACGTGCAGCCCACTCTTTAGTGATTTGCCCTACCGGTTTCTCAGCAGTGTGAGTTTCAGTAAACATTGGATAGGTCAGGTCATTAACCAGAATAGGATCTAATGCCTGTAAGAAGTCGCGCGGTGGCAAACCATTCCAGTCCATATGCCACAATGCTTTATGGCCTGCGGCACAACGGCTGCGTTTAAGATTAGTTGGAGCCTGAGTACCACTTAACAATGCAGGAACCCAATCACACAGCTCAACCCAGGAGGTTGCCGCGCTGCGTACAGCCGCATCCGCCCGGGAAACGTGCAGAATTTTGGCCCAGAACCATTCCGATGAATAAACACCACCAATATAGCGAGTGTAGTCATCAAACTTGCCGCTATGGCACAAGCGGTTAATCTCTTCCGCTTCTTCAATAGAGGTGTGATCTTTCCATAACACAAACATAGCATTCGGGTTATCTGCAAACTCAGGACGCAGCGCTAACACCTGACCTTCATTATCAATTGGCGCCGGCGTTGAACCCGTAGTGTCAACACCAATACCTACAATGCTTTTGCGCTGTTCCGGTGTCAGCATAGCGACCACGGCTTTAATCGCCTGCTCCATAGACTCAATATAGTCCTGAGGATGGTGGCGGAACTGATTATCAGATGGTTTACAAAATAGCCCCTGCTTCCAGCGCGGGTAATAGACGACGTCGGTTGCAATCTCGGAGCCTTCTATGCAGTCAACAGCCAAAGCGCGAACAGAGTCACTACCGAAGTCAAGCCCAAGAGCAATAGCGCCTTTTGACATAAAAACCTCATATACGAATTAATGGTGATTTTTGTTTGGGGATACCATAAAAAAATCCCATCAAATCGGCGAGGATGCATTAGCTAGAAATATGCACAATCTTGCTTTCTTAAGATGGAGTATGATCTACCTCAAAATCAAAATGCATCACTTTTTCACTGAATATATGAACGATCTTGCTGTAATTCTCAATTGTGATGGCGCTCTAAAAAATCATATCGAATAAACGTTAAAACTTACGCCACTTTGTTATGGATTCTCTATCAACAGGCTTAAAAATAGCGTCAGTAAGCGTGTTAAATAAAAATCCGTTGTTATAACAATAGTAGATCTCGCTGAGTCAATATCATAAATACAGCCAATTAGGCTATATAGACCAAGTACAGGAGAGATAGAACATATGCATAAATTTACTAAGGCCCTTGCTGTTGTAGGATTGTCGGCAATTATGTCACATTCAGCTATCGCTGAAACGATGAAGCTCGGCTTTCTGGTTAAACAACCTGAAGAACCTTGGTTCCAAACCGAGTGGGCATTTGCTGATAAAGCAGGTAAAGATCTCGGTTTTGACGTAATCAAAATTGCCGTTCCGGACGGCGAAAAAACCCTAAACGCGATTGATAGTCTGGCAGCTAATGGAGCAAAAGGTTTTGTTATTTGTACTCCAGACCCGAAATTAGGGCCGGCAATTATTGCTAAAGCCAAAAGCTACAACCTGAAAGTTATCACCGTCGATGACCAGTTCGTTAACGCTAAAGGTAAACCGATGGATACGGTTCCTCTGGTCATGATGGCTGCCACCAAAATTGGTGAGCGTCAGGGGGAAGAACTATGGAAAGAGATGACCAAACGTAAGTGGAACATCGCTGAAACAGGGGTGATGGCGATTACTTCTAACGAACTGGATACTGCTCGCCGCCGCACCTCGGGTTCTATGGATGCGTTGAAGGCTGCTGGCTTCCCTGAGAAACAAATTTATCAGGTACCAAGCAAATCAAACGATATCCCGGGTTCTTTTGATGCGGCTAACTCCATGTTAGTGCAGCATCCGGAAGTGAAAAACTGGCTGATTGTTGGCTTTAACGACAACACCATTCTGGGTGGCGTACGAGCAACAGAAGGTCAGAATTTCAAACCTGAAAACGTTATCGGTATTGGTATCAACGGTGTGGATGCGGTAAACGAGCTGTCAAAAGCTAACGCTACTGGCTTCTATGGTTCATTGTTACCAAGCCCGGACGTACATGGTTATAAGAGTATTGAAATGCTCTACAACTGGGAAACCAAAGGTGTTGAACCAGCTAAATTCACTGAAGTTACCGACGTAGTACTGCTTACTCGCGAAAACTTCAAAGTTGAGTTGCAAAAGAAAGGACTGTAATTGTCCATTGGGCAGATGGTTAACCATCTGCCCGCTTTATACGACACCGTATTATCGAAAAATATACTTATTCCGTCAGTCGCTTCTTTTGGGCCGTTTACAATTAAAAGCCCCCTGCGGATAAGTGGTACGAGCATTAAGGAACTTATTATGCCTACGCTGCAATCACCTTATCTCGAGTTTTGTCAAATCAGTAAAACGTTTCCAGGCGTAAAAGCGCTGCAAAACATTAGCTTTGACTGTCACCCAGGTCAGGTCCATGCGCTGATGGGAGAGAATGGAGCTGGAAAATCAACGCTGCTTAAAATACTCAGTGGCAACTATATCCCAACTACGGGTGAAATTAAGGTCAAGGGACAACCAGTAAAATTCAATAACACCATGGATGCCCTGAATTCCGGCATTGCCATTATTTATCAGGAACTACATTTAATTCCTGAAATGACCGTTGCTGAAAATATCTATTTAGGACAATTGCCAACCAAAGGCGGCGTAGTCAATAAAAAAATCCTCAACTATGAGGCAAGTATTCAACTGGAGCATTTGGGGCTGGATATTGACCCAAATACTCCGCTTAAGTATCTCTCCATCGGCCAATGGCAAATGGTGGAAATAGCCAAGGCACTGGCGCGTAACGCCAAGATCATTGCCTTTGATGAGCCAACCAGCTCACTGTCAGCCAGAGAGATCGAACAGCTGTTTCGTGTTATTCGTGAACTTCGAGCTGAAGGTCGGGTCATTCTGTATGTATCCCACCGTATGGAAGAGATCTTCGCTCTTAGTGATGCCATTACCGTATTTAAAGATGGCTGCTACATGAAAACCTTTACCGATATTCCTAACCTGACCCATGATGAATTGGTTCAAACCATGGTTGGACGCGATATTGGTGACATCTATGGTTATAGCCCACGTCCTTTAGGGGATGTCCGCTTTGAACTGAAAAACGTCAAAGCACCGGGTGTTAAGCACCCAATTAGTTTTCAGGTACGTCAGGGAGAAATCGTCGGCTTATTTGGTCTGGTCGGCGCTGGCCGCAGTGAGCTCTTAAAATCACTGTTTGGTGCTACCCGTATTACTGGCGGTAGCGTCGAACTGGATGGCAAAACGCTGAAAATTGGCTCTCCGATTGAAGGCATCAGTCAGGGTATTATGTTATGCCCGGAAGACCGTAAAGCCGAGGGCATCATTCCGGTCCACTCCGTAAAAGACAATATCAATATCAGCGCCCGCCGCAAAACCCTTAGTGCAGGCTGCCTGATCAATAACAGTTGGGAAAACAGCAACGCCGAACGGCGCATTAATGAACTCAACATCAAAACGCCATCAGCAGAGCAGCTGATTATGAATCTGTCAGGTGGTAACCAGCAAAAAGCCATTCTCGGTCGCTGGTTATCAGAAGAGATGAAAGTGATTTTGTTAGATGAACCAACGCGCGGTATTGACGTTGGTGCTAAACACGAAATCTATAACGTTATTTATGAACTCGCAAAACAGGGCATTGCCGTCGTCTTTGCTTCCAGTGACTTACCGGAAGTTCTCGGCCTTGCCGATCGCATTCTGGTCATGCGCGAAGGTGCATTATCCGGGGAATTAGCCCATGACGATGCTACTGAAGGAAAAGCCCTGAGTTTAGCCATGTTAAATACCACCGCTGATGCGGTTGCCTAAGAGAAGGAAAATCTTCATGTCGATAACAACTACAACCCCATCACCGGCAAAAGCATCGGCTAACAATACAGGCAACAGCCTGAGCCGTATCTGGGATAGCTACGGGATGTTGGTGGTGTTCGCCGTACTATTTATTGCTTGTATGGTATTTGTACCTAACTTTGCCTCCTGGATTAATATGCGCGGTCTGGGTCTGGCGATTTCCATGTCCGGTATGGTGGCCTGCGGTATGCTGTTCTGTCTGGCATCCGGTGACTTTGACCTGTCGGTAGCTTCCGTTATTGCCTGTGCCGGTGTAACCACTGCGGTGGTCATCAACCATACAGAAAGTCTGGCTATCGGTATCGGTGCTGGTTTATTACTGGGTCTGGCATTTGGTTTACTTAATGGCTTCGTCATTGCCCGTTTGAAAATTAACGCCCTGATTACCACTCTTGCCACCATGCAAATTGCCCGTGGTTTAGCCTATATCATCTCCGATGGTAAAGCAGTTGGTATCGAAGATGAGCGTTTCTTTGAATTAGGTAATACCAGTTGGTTTAGCATTCCGGTTCCTATCTGGATCACTCTGTTCTGCTTTATTCTGTTTGGCTTCCTGCTGAATAAAACCACCTTTGGCCGCAACACTCTGGCCGTTGGCGGTAACGAAGAAGCGGCCCGTCTGGCCGGTGTACCGGTAATTCGTACTAAGATCATCATCTTTGCTCTGACAGGTTTAATCTCTGCGGCAGCAGGCATTATCTTAGCCTCGCGGATGACCAGCGGACAACCAATGACCTCTATGGGCTATGAGCTGATCGTTATCTCTGCTTGCGTACTAGGTGGGGTTTCACTAAAAGGTGGTATTGGTAAAATATCTTATGTTATTGCTGGTGTTCTGATTCTGGGTACGGTAGAAAACGCGATGAACCTGTTAAATATTTCGCCATTCTATCAATATGTTGTGCGTGGTCTGATCCTGCTGGCTGCGGTTATCTTCGACCGCTATAAGCAACTGGCGAAACAGAAAGTATAATTACCCCATTACCATACCGGGTTTAACCCGGTATGGTATGTTACACCGTCTAATGCCAGCCTGAGGAGGTAAGATTGTACCAGCGCATTGTCTCTGACTCACAACCTAACCCACTGTTACCCGGATACTCCTTTAACGCCTACCTGGTGGCCGGGCTGACCCCTATCGTCACTGATGGTCCTCTCGATTTCTTTATTGACCGCCCTAACGGCATGAAGGGCTATATCCTGAACCTGACGATTAAAGGCCAGGGACAAATTTTTGACGGTGAGAATGCGTTTTACTGTAATCCCGGCGATATGCTGTTATTTCAACCAAAAGAAGCTCACTATTATGGCCGTTCGCCTAACAGTGATTGCTGGTATCACCGTTGGATTTATTTCCGTCCACGCGCCTACTGGGCTGACTGGTTGGAGTGGTATAGTCAGACTAATCGCGTTGGTCGCCTGACTCTACCAACGGAAGCACTACAGGAAGAGTTCGAACAGCTGTTTACTTCCATTGAACAAACCCATCAGTCCGGCAGACGCCTGTCTGAAGAGCTATCGATGAATCTGCTGGAAAGATTACTGCTGCGTTGTATTGAAGAAGACCCTCAATCACCACAGAAAATTATGGACCCGCGAATTATTGAAGCCTGTCAGTATATGACCAGCAACTTATCGGATGATGTGCGTATTGAAGATATTGCTAACCACGTCTGTCTCTCCCCTTCTCGTCTGGCGCATCTGTTTCGCGAGCAGGTTGGCATTAATATGCTACGCTGGCGTGAAGACCAGCGAGTGATTCGCGCCAAATTGCTGCTGCAAACCACTCAGGAATCTATCGCCAGTGTGGGGCGCATTGTGGGTTATGACGATCAGCTCTATTTCTCCCGCGTGTTTCGCAAACGTGTCGGCGTTAGCCCCAGCGATTTCCGTCGTAGAAATATGGAACTGACGACTTACCCTGATGCAGATAACCCAATGTCGACAGAAGTAACGCTTTAAGCACAATTTAAACAGGGTCAGCTATCTCGCTGATCCTGTTCCGTTTATATATTCAGGATATCTTTTTCTTTCATTCATTATTATATACATTAGTTTCTCGTTTCAGCTTTTATATTAAACTACTCTTTTATTTCTGACATTCAGATCATTTACCCAACCTTATAAATATTAATTAGCTGCCAAAACATATATCAATAAGTTAATGGCTAAATAATTTATAACTTGAATAAACGATATAAAATTTCAGATAGCAGATAAAATAACCAACCTCAATTGTGATCCAAGTCTCAAAATAGAATGGCGGCATTTATATCCATATAAACAGCTAATAAATACATAACTATTTTAACATTAAAACTCTACAGTCCTTTGGCGGAAAGGAGTATTGACGGGGTTTATAGACAATATTTTAAAATCTTCGATACTATCCATAATTATTTTATAGCCAACTTTTACATAAAAAGGCACCTTAATTACGGTAAATTCACTCCTTTATCGCTGAATATGATGTAACTGTGCGCAAAAAAGAAATGGGTATTTTGTTTATCTCTGCATAAACAAAATCATTAACGTGAATTATTTTTACCACCAGCCCGAGGTATGAAATGAGTAAAATGAATTTGGCTAAACTATTATCCGCCAGTTTATTGGGGTTAATGGTTTGTTCTACCGCCGCAATGGCAAAAGAAGTTGAAGTGGTTAATATTTCCAAAATTGGTGGCATGCCATGGTTTAACCGGATGGGTGAAGGGGTAACCAATGCAGGAAAAGATTTGGGAATAAAAGCCTATCAGGTTGGCCCATCCAGTACCGATGCGCCTCAACAAGTTAAAATCATTGAAGATTTAATCGCCAAGAAAGTTTCCGCTATTACTATCGTGCCAAATGACGCCGATGTGTTGGAGCCTGTTTTCAAAAAAGCTCGTAGTGAAGGCATCGTGGTATTAACCAACGAATCACCAGGACAGCCAAGCGCTAACTGGGATGTTGAGATTATTGATAATGAAAAATTTGCTGCCGATAACGTAGAAGAAATGGCTAAAGCCATGGGCGGCAAAGGCGGTTATGTCATCTATGTTGGTAGCCTGACCGTTCCTCAACATAACCTGTGGGCCGATCTGTTTGTTAAATACCAAAAAGCGCACTATCCGGACATGTTTGAAGTGACCAGCCGTATGCCGGTAGCAGAAAACATTGATGATGCTCGTCGCACTACGTTGGATCTGATGAAAGCCTATCCGGCCATGAAAGGGGTGGTAGCTTTTGGTTCACAAGGCCCTATCGGTGCTGGCCGTGCAGTTAAAGAGAAACGCGCTCGCGGTAAAGTTTTCGTTTACGGCATGATGATCCCATCTCAGGCAGCATCACTGATTAAAAGTGGTGATATCGCCATGGGCGTAACCTATGACCCGGCTTCAGCGGGTTATGCGCTGACCGCAGTGGCTAACAAAATCCTTAAAGGCGAAGAAATCACCAAAGATCTGGACATTCCAAATCTGGGTAAAGCCGATGTGGATATGGATAAGCGCATTATCAAATTCCATAAAGTTCTGCGCGTTACCAAAGAAAACATCGATAGCCTGTATTAATCGCTCTACCTCCCCTGCCGGTAACCCACGGCAGGGGAAGCAAAAACACAGCAGTTTGCTACAAATGGGTGACAAGTTAACAAGAGGTAAAAATGGAACCCTTTATTTCACTGGGTAATATCAGCAAAACCTTCTATGGTGTTAA
The DNA here is from genome assembly GCF_013394855.1 of Limnobaculum xujianqingii. NCBI lineage: Bacteria > Pseudomonadati > Pseudomonadota > Gammaproteobacteria > Enterobacterales > Budviciaceae > Limnobaculum > Limnobaculum xujianqingii. Next base: position 1,435,649 of record NZ_JABMLK010000001.1, read on the forward strand.
GGCGCTGGATAACATTGCCCTGACACTGTTGCCGGGAGAAGTTCACTGTCTGGCCGGACAAAACGGTTGTGGAAAATCGACGCTGATAAAAATTATTTCTGGCGTTTACCAACCAGATGCGGGGGCAGAAATTACCATTAATGGTAAATCATACTCTCACCTTTCCCCGATTGATTCAGTGAAAGCCGGTATTCAGGTTATCTATCAGGATCTATCGCTGTTTCCCAATTTAACCGTTGCTGAAAACATCGGTATTAACCAATATCACCATAACTTATTGGTTAATAAGCGTGAAATTCGCCGCATCGCCGAACTCACGATTAAAAGCATCGATGCCCAACTGGATCTTGATGCTACGGTAGAATCCCTGCCCATTGCCCAGCGTCAAATTGTCGCTATTTGTCGGGCACTGTCGCAAGAAGCCAAACTGATTATTATGGATGAACCTACCGCTTCTCTGACTATGCAGGAAGTAAAAGGCCTGTTACGGGTGGTTCACGATCTGAAAAAAAGAAATATCTGTGTAGTATTCGTTAGCCATCGGTTAGATGAAGTAATGGAAATCTCCGATCGCATTACCGTGTTAAAAGATGGCAAGCTGGTGGGCACCTACCCAGCCACAGAAATCGATAATAAAAAACTGGCCTTCCTGATGACCGGTAAAGAGTTCTCCTACGCAGTGCTACCTCCAATACAGGAAAAGGATGCTATTGCGCTGGAAGTGAAAAACCTTTGCCGTGGTCAGGAATATAACCAAATATCCTTTAGCCTGCATAAAGGCGAAATTGTTGCTATTACTGGCCTGCTTGGCGCAGGGCGCACTGAGCTTTGCCTTAGCCTGTTTGGCCTTACTAAACCTGATTCTGGTGAAATCCTGCTGGAAGGCAAATCAATTAACTTCTCCAGCAATCGGGAAGCAATTAAAGCCGGTATTGGTTACGTATCAGAAGACCGAATGAGTACCGGTTTGGTCATGGAGCAATCCATTAATGACAATATTATTTCCACCGTACTAAACCGCTTAAAAACTCCGCTGCAACTGTTAAACAGGCCTAAGGCCGACAGCGTTGTAGTGGATTTAGTTGAACAGCTAACCATTAAAATTGGCAGCGTAAATCTGCCAGTCAATACCCTGTCAGGCGGTAATGCCCAGCGGGTCGCCATTGCCAAATGGCTGGCAATTAATCCTAAAGTTCTGATCCTTGACTCCCCAACTGTTGGGGTAGATATCGCCAATAAAGCCGGTATTTATCAGATTATCTCGGCGCTATCACAAAAAGGCATTGCGGTACTGATGATCACCGATGAAATTGATGAAGCCTTCTTTAACAGCCACCGGATTTTAGTAATGCGTAAAGGTGAAATCACCGCAGAATATTTACCGGGAGAAACAACGGAAGCAGCTCTGGCAGAGGTGGTCAATGGTTAATAAATTAGGCATTAAGCCGCATGAACTGTTTTTAGGCTTAACCATTCTGGTGATTGGTGGTTATCTCTCTTTTGCCAGCCCGGACTTTATGACTTTTGGCAATATTTACGATCTGGTCAATAACTACGCCATGCTGACCATTCTGGCCTGCGGTCTGTTTATTGTTCTGATCTCTGGCGGTATTGATATCTCCTTCCCGGCAATGACCATTATCTCTCAATATGTCATGGTTAGCCTTATTCAGGGCACTACCGGCAACTTTGCCATCGCTTTTGCTCTGTCCGGCGGTATTGGTTTACTGCTGGGTATGGTTAACGCCGTGTTGGTTAATCGACTTAAAGTTCCTTCGATTATTATTACTATTTCAACCCTGAATATCTTCTACGGATTACTGCTCTATCTCACCAAAGGGGTATGGTTATACAGTTATCCGGAGTGGTTTGAACAAGGGGTTATGCTGTTTAAATTCACTGCTGCAGATGGCTATGATTATGGGTTGAGCCTGCAAATTATCACCCTGATTGTGGTGATCGCCCTGACCGGCATCATCATGAATAAAACCAGCATCGGCCGCATGATTTACGCTATGGGTGGTAATAAAGAGGCGGCTTCCCGTATGGGATTCGGCATCTTTAAACTTCAGCTGTTTGTATATGGCTATATGGGACTAATGTCCGGAGTAGCGGGTGTGGTTCAATCAGCAACAGTTTTAACCGTAGCACCAGACTCACTGCTGGGCTATGAACTAACGGTACTGGCTGCCGTAGTGTTAGGTGGTACCAGCATTGTGGGCGGACGAGGGACGCTGTTAGGCACGTTATTGGGGGTTATTTTGTTAGCTGTTCTGCAAAACGGCCTGAACCTGCTGGGTATCTCCTCTTACTGGCATACCGTGGTTACCGGTTTGGTAATCGTTATCAGTGTCAGTATGACGGCCTGGAGCCAGCGTAAGGGTCAGGGGGTATAACCATGAGCGCAAGAAAAGTAAAAGATAACGTAGAGATTTACCTGAGCCTGCTAATTGGCCTGGTGGTTATTACCTTCAGTTTTCTGATTCCTGATATTTTCTGGTCATCAGCTAACTTTCAGTCTATCGCATCACAAATGCCGGTACTTGGCGTACTGGCACTGGCAATGGCCATCACTATGCTTACCGGTGGGATTAATCTGTCGATTATTGCCACCATGAACGCCTGTGGATTGGTGATGGCTTGGGTAGCGACTAACTACCCACCAAGCATTGGCAGCGTAGCGCTGGTGTTGCTTGCTGGCTTAGCAATGGCTATCGTTATCGGTAGTGTGAACGGTTTCCTGATTGCCGTAGTCAGAGTCTCACCTATTCTGGCAACCCTCGGTATTATGACGTTACTCAACGGCATCAATATTTTAATATCGCGTGGATCGGCTATCTCTAATTTCCCTGACTATATTCTGGCGATTAACAGCACTAATCTGCTTGGTATTCCTCTACCGTTGCTAGTCTTTTTAGCCGTGGTTGCTGTGATATGGGTGATTCTGGAGAAATCTGCATTTGGTCGCACCATCTATCTGATCGGTTCTAATGAACAGGCAACTCACTACTCTGGTATTAACACCCGCAAAACTATCGTTTGGGTATATATCCTATCGTCCATACTCTGCGTGGTTGCTGCGCTGCTAATGATGTCCAAGCTCAACTCAGCCAAAGCATCGTATGGTGAATCCTACCTACTGGTTTCAATTCTGGCAGCAGTATTAGGTGGAATAAACCCGGACGGTGGATTTGGTAAAGTGTTCGGCATGGTAATGGCGCTGATTTTATTACAAATGCTGGAAAGCGGACTGAATATTCTGGGAGTAAGCAGCTACATTACTATGACGCTGTGGGGAGGACTATTACTGGCCTTCATCTTCCTGAAAGGTATTAACCTCTCCAGACTGTTTGGGCGATAAGCCAATATCTCCGAAAAGCATACAGCCCGGAATATGAATTCCGGGCCGTATTAAAATTGCAACTCAATACCAACTATCTTTTGGCTCTTCTCTTCTTACTCTTTCTATTTTTTTTAATATTTTTATTGTCAGCAACTTCAAGCTTCGTAAATACGGGTGAAGCATAACTCTCTACCGAGATACCATTCAATGAATAGCCACTCAGGTTGCATCCATCCCCTTTAACTACAGTGTCAGGCTGCTGTATCACCTTGGTTTTCATACCGTTTAATACAAAAACTTGCTGGTCTGAAACCTTGATGGTGTACTTATCCCGGACATACAGTTTCCGACTATAGTCATACAGAGAAAAGTTATTTTCACCGGATTTAAAGCTGTAGGTATCAACGTGTAAAGTAAACAGATCGATAATTTCTCCATCCCGTTCATGCTTTACCGCCACCTCTTTTAGTTCATCATAAGTAAAACCGGAGAAGGAAAAATCTATACCGCCCAGTGTTTCAACCTGCGCGCAATATTCCGCAAATTCAAGCTGTTGCTGTTCATAGCTGTTACTGCATCCGCCTGACAGAATGCCTGCGCCGATAAACAGCGGCAATAACCGGGAATAATTTTTCAGCACGCCAGCTTTACTCATACAAACTCCATTTCAATTAAACCAGACAGCTCAACAGTGCTGTCTGGTATCTGAGTCATTCCCTTAATCGCGGAAGTTATTAAACTGGAATGGCTGTCCTAACTCAGCCCCTCTCACCAGCGCCATTGCGCCCTGTAAGTCATCGCGGGATTTGCCGGTAACACGGACCTGATCGCCCTGAATTTGAGCCTGAACTTTTAGTTTATTATCTTTAATCAGCTTTATAATTTTTTTAGCCACGTCAGTTTCAATACCCTGCTTGAGTTTAACCTCTACGCTGTATGTTTTACCGCTGTGTACCATCTCCTCAGGGATTTCTAACGCCCCGGCATCAATACCGCGTTTAGCAAATTTATCGCGCAGAATATCCAGCAATTGCTGAACCTGAAACTCAGACTCACTGGCAACCTTAACGCTTTCACTCTTCTCGTTTAACTCAAAACTGGCGGGTATATTACGGAAATCCCAACGGTTGGTCAGCTCACGGCTGGCATTCTCCACCGCATTGCGGACTTCAGGCATATCAATTTCAGATACAATATCGAAAGATGGCATAACTTCTTCCTTTTTTATGATGGCTCTTTTAATAACAAATAATGTTATGCATGATAACGGTTATATTCACGCCTGCACAACCTGTCAGGTAGACAATCTTATTGATTAAGGAGTACTAAATGGCACCTAGAGCACTGGTTTGCCTGGCTCACGGCACTGAAGAAACCGAAGCAGTTACCACTATTGACCTGCTGGTTCGCGGTGGAATCGAGGTTATCACCGCCAGTGTCGAAGGGGATGGCTGCCTGAATATTGTCTGTTCACGGGGAGTAAAATTAATTGCCGACCATGCATTAGTTGATGTCGCTGATGAGCATTATGATGCTGTGGTTCTTCCTGGCGGTGTAAAAGGTGCCGAATGCTTTCGGGATAGCCCTTTGTTAGTAGAAAGAGTTCGCCAGACTCACCTTAGCGGTAATATTGTTACTGCGATTTGCGCGGCGCCTGCCTTAGTACTGGAACACCATAAGCTGTTTCCTGTCGGAAATATGGCGGTTAATCCGGGTTTTAAACATATGATTCCGGAGAATAAGTGGGTGGACAGACGGGTCAATTATGATGAGCGTGTCAATCTGGTCACCAGTCAGGGGCCTGGAACCTCAATCGATTTTGGTCTCAAATTAATTGAGCTATTAGTCAACCGGGATAAAGCTGCTGAAGTTGCCGGGCAACTTATCGTTGCTCCGGGAATATATGCCTACCTTTAAGCCATTTTTGCGGAGCACCTCTGCTCCGCACCCTACTCTTCTTTTGATTAAAACTTGAGATATTTCTTATCAGAGACAAATTTTAATTATTAAATATCTTTAGTCAGCATAAAGAATATATTTCCTGCACTTTACTTGTGCATTCTTGCACTATAATAAACCAAAGCGAATAAAGAAGAATAAAAGCAATTAGTGCATTTATTAAATTAATAATAAAAAGCTCGCCACCTGATGGATAAATATTAATGATTAAAAACGTTATTTTTATTATTCAAAGAGTAATTAACGTTCAACTTTCAAGCCAGATTAATTTTATAGTATTAGTATCACCCTCTCTTACCTGCACTAACATCGTGCAAATCAGTTGATATATAACATATAATTTATGTGGTCTATAAGTTTTTTTAATATTAGTTATCTGAAAATTAAATTTATTCACAATAGTTATTGTGAGGTAATCTTACGCTTTGTACTTTTAATACTTAAATAAATTTATTTAAATAAATCATAAAAATACCCTCATGTAATTTCACCCATAAGTTTTATTAATGATATCCGGAAAAATTTATATTTATTCTTTATCCTTTATTTACATTTTATTAATAACCCTATTTTTATTTAATTACTAAGCTCAAACGGCAAGTGGCAAAATTTAATCTCACTCCTTATTTTTATCGTTATCACCACAGGCCATAACATATGAAAAAAGTAATAGCAGTGCTCATCTCAACCATTGTTGCTGCCAGTGCAGCTCATGGGGCCGAAATCTATAACAAGGATGGAAACAAACTTAACCTGTATGGAAAGATAGATGGTTTACATTATTTCTCATCAGACAGCAGTCAGGATGGCGATGCGACCTACACTCGTTTTGGTATTAAAGGTGAAACTCAGGTCAATGAAGATGTAGTTGGCTTTGGACAGTGGGAGTACAACGTTCTTGCCAGTAACACCGAAGGTAGCAGCAACCAAAGCTTCACCCGTCTGGCTTATGCTGGAATAAAGCATCGTACCGTTGGCTCGCTGGACTATGGTCGTAACTACGGCATTTTATACGATGTTGAAGGCTGGACCGACGTACTGCCAGAATTTGGTGGTGACAGTTACACCGGGGCAGATAACTATATGGTAAGTCGTGCTAATGGTGTAGCAACTTACCGTAACACTGACCTGTTTGGCCAGGTTGAAGGTTTAAACTTTGCCGTTCAGTATCAGGGTAAAAATGACGGACAGAATTGTGAAGAATCTGGTGGCACCTCGGTATGTGAAAATTTGAGCCGTAACCCTCATGATGTCCAGCATCAAAACGGCGACGGTTGGGGAATCTCCTCTACTTACGATATTGGAGAAGGTATTAGTTTAGGTGCCGCTTACAGCTCATCTAACCGTACCGGAGAACAAAAAAACACAGGCGGTAATATTGCCGGAGGCGACAATGCCCAAGCCTGGACCACTGGTCTGCGTTATAGCGCGAATAACGTTTATCTGGCCGCCATGTACTCAGAAACCAATAACATGACCCCCTATGGTGGCGATGGTATCGCTAACAAGACTCAAAACTACGAAATAGTCGCTCAATACCAGTTTGAGTTTGGCTTAGCCCCTTCGCTTGCCTATCTGCAATCCAAGGGCAAAGACTTAAACACCAACAATGGTCAGTACAATAGCAACCAGGATCTGGTGAAATATGCTGATGTTGGCGTAACCCAATACTTCAACAAAAACTTCTCAGCCTATGTTGACTACAAAATTAACCTGTTAGACGACAACAGTTTCTACAAGGATAACGGTATCTCTACCGATAATATCGTAGCGACCGGTTTGGTGTATCAGTTCTGATATTGTTTATTTTATATAGCAAAAAGGCCCGATTGTGGGCCTTTAGGACTGCTGGGAAACCGGATAAATCAGCACCTGCAAATATTCCGACCGTAAAAACAATGTGCTTATATCGGCACTAGTAACGGTCGGTAAACCATTTGCACTCAACTACGGAGTGCGTTGGGCCTGGCCGGGTTAGGGGCGCTTCGTTGGCTTACGCCAAGTCGACCCCAACACCCGTCCCTCCCAACGATTAGCTATCTTAAGATACGAAACCAAACTGCCAAACGTTGTCATAAATAAATATTCCAGTCGTAAAGGCATCGTGTAATCTAAAGGAAAATATCTAACCAATATATTCGCTTATGCTGTCTTGCGATAAACCTTCACATTACTGTATCCCTGCTCCTGCAAATACAACGCCTGCAGGCGACTCATCACACCACGGTCGCAATACAATAAATAGGTTTTCGATTTATCCAGCTCGCTAAATGCCGTGCCCAACTTGTAGAACGGAATATGTTTTACACTAACTTCCGTGAGTTTCAGCGGGCTGGTTTCATGTTCATCAGATGAGCGAATATCAATGATCACATCATTGCTGCCAAAAGCCGCCACTGTTTCTACTTCGGTGATTTGCTGTTGGGTTTGCTCCGCGATCTGACGAATATCAATATTTACCGCCTGCTCAACGACTTTATCCAGAATACCAAAGTCAAAGTTCGCTTCTTCAGCCTCAATTTTAGCCTTCACCGCTTTCACCGTTGGGCTTTTTGAGATCACACCACAGAACTCTGGCATGGTTTTGGCAAAATCTTCAGTGCCGATCTGACGAGCCATATTGATAATGTGCTCTTTATCATGGGAGATCAGCGGACGCAGAATCAGGGTATCAGAGGCATTATCAATTAAACGCAGATTGGTTAAGGTTTGGCTGGAAACCTGTCCCAATGCTTCACCGGTTACAATGGCCTGAACACCATAGCGCTCAGCAATAGCTGAAGAAGCTCTGACCATCATACGTTTAAGCACGACACCCATTTGACCATCGTCCACCTTTTCCAAAATTTCGCCCACCACTGGAGCAAAATCGACAGAGATAAAGCGAACCTTATGAGAGCTACCGAACCGACTCCAGATATAGTGAGCTACCTGCTTAACACCAATTTCATGAGTTGCACCACCCAGATTGAAGAAGCAGTAGTGAACCCGGCAACCACGACGTATCAACATATAGCTGGAAACACCAGAGTCAAAGCCACCGGAAATCAGTGACATCACATCTTCCTGAGTCCCAATCGGGAAACCACCTAATCCTTCGTAGCGGGCCTGAACCATAATCAGGCGATCGTCTTCGATCTCTAAACGTACGGTTACGTCCGGATTGGTCAGATTCACTTTAGCCGACTCAATATGTTGGTTTAGTCCACCACCAACATAGCGCTCCACATCCTGCGAGTTAAAATCCTGCTTGCCACGGCGCTTAACTCGCACACAGAAGGTTTTACCTTCCAGCTGTTCACGATAGTTAGCCAGCGTCTGTTCAAAGATATTATGCATATCGGTATAAGGGGTTTCATCCACTTCAAGAATGTGGTGAATACCGGGGATTCGCGTCAGTGCATCCCGAATAATCGGGCCATTAGCCGGATCTTTGGTTCTGACTTCCAGAAAGTCCCAATGGCGGACCACCGCACACTCCTCAATACGCTGCCTTAAAACGTTACGCACGTTTCCGGTCAGAATTTTGATGAAGCGCATACGCACAGATTGGCTTTTGATAGTAATTTCAGGGAACAGCTTAATGATAAACTTCATGATAGTTGCGAGTACTTACGTCGTTAAATCGAATGAAAAGGATGATAGATTTCTGGGCGTGGAGTATACACCCGGAAAGGCAATCGGCGCACTAAACAATCTGCGCCGACAGAATATTTCATTGATTCGGATCTGAAATTAGCTGGAGCAGGAGATTTCCAGTCGTTTTCCCCAATCCGGAGGTAACTCAGCTAAATCGTTAAATTCAGAGGCATCCGTATAAGGATTCATTAAGCCCTGATGAATATGAGCCAGTACGCTGACATCCCCTTTCTCAGCAGCTTCAATCGCTTTTTGTGCCAGATAATTGCGTAATATGCGTTGTGGGTTAGCCGTTTTCATCACCTGCTGACGCTGAGCATCATCTACCTGTTCTTGCTGTAAACGCTTACGCCATGCCTGATACCAGTTGTCAAAGCTCTGGCGATCAATAAATTCATCACGTAAAGCAATGGCAGGACTCCCTTGCTCAACATCACTTAGCAAGCGGAAGGTATGAGTGTAATCACGCTTCTCTTTTGCCATCATGTCTAACAGCTGATTCAATAAATCATTATCCTGCGGATCCTGAGTGAAAAAGCCCAGTTTAGTTCTCATCAGTCGACCATAGGCGGCCATCAACGCTGGTTCATACGCAGCTAAACCAGCCTGTAACTGCTCCATGGTCATCAGACCAGACAACGCATTAGCCAATCGATGTAAATTCCAGTAGGCCACCGCAGGTTGATTACTAAAGGCATAGCGCCCCTGATAATCACTATGATTACAAATATATTCGGGGGAGTAATCATCCAGAAAACCATAGGGACCAAAATCGATAGTAATACCTAAAATCGACATATTGTCAGTGTTCATTACCCCATGAGCAAAGCCAACTGACTGCCAGAGCGCAATCATTTCCGCCGTTCGCTCAACAATATCTTTAAACCAAAGAAAATAGCGTTCTGACTGTTCCTGCCATTGAGGCCAATGGTGTCGAATAGCATAATCTGCGAGTTGCTGAACCTGCTCCTGCTGATTACGGTGATAAAAATGCTCGAAATGACCAAAGCGAATATGGCTCTCAGCTATCCGCATTAACATTGCGCCCTGTTCGGGCTGCTCACGAAACACTGGCTGTTGGCTGGTCACAATGGATAGTGCCCGGGTAGTAGGAATACCTAAACAATGGAGCGCTTCAGAGGCTAAAAACTCCCTGATTACCGACCGTAAGACTGCCCTACCGTCCCCCATACGGGAATATGGCGTCAGACCGGCACCTTTCAGATGCCAGTCCATCTTTTTTCCGCTGTCGGTTAGTTGCTCGCCCAATAAAATTCCACGACCATCACCCAATTGCCCGGCCCAAACGCCAAACTGATGGCCGCTATATACCTGAGCCAGCGGTTTCATTCCCGGCAGTAATTTCTCCCCTGACCAGATTTTCTGGTTGTCGCCGGAAAACAGTGAATCCTCCAACCCCAGCTCTTTTGCCAATGGTTGGCTGTGGTACAACAACCGGGCCTGGCTCAACGGTGTTGGAGCCAATTCAGTATAAAACCCGGGGAGTTCATCATAATAGGTGTGAATAAACTTTGGCATAGTTGACATAGTTGGCGCTGGTATCGACATCAATTGAGATAAAACCAGTGTAGTGCGCAGGTGACAGAATTAACACCAACCAAATGTAGGGAGATTATCGCTTTCTGTTGAGTTTCTCTTTCCAGCCCCTGCCACTCGGCCCTCACTCCTTATGAGTAAAATCTTGATAATATGTACCACTGCACAATTTCATGGTTAATTATCATTTTTATGAGTCATTTAATGGTAAACTCCACCCCATAACTTAGGTATTATTTAACCATAGCCGACAAAATAATCAGCATCGTTGGTATGAGCGGTGTATTATCTGCGCAATGCCCTGCATCCTTGCTGAGTTTGCGCTGGTTGATGCTTTCAGAATCCGCTAATGCGGTTATTTATTAAAGATAACATTTAATCGAAGCCACTATTAGATATGCCAAAAATGCCGAAAAAAACGCCTCAACCAGCCAGTTTTGAAACTGCATTAGGTGAGCTGGAACAAATTGTGAATCGTCTGGAAAGTGGTGACCTACCACTGGAAGAAGCATTAAACGAGTTTGAGCGCGGTATTCAGCTGGCGCGTCAGGGTCAACAGCAATTGCAACAGGCTGAACAACGAGTTCAGATCCTGTTAAACAGCGAGCCTGAGGCCCCGTTGTCTCCTTTTGATCAGGATGAAGCCTGATGTCATCGTTTACCCAGCTTCAATCTGAACATCGCCAGCGTGTCGATCGGGCGCTGGAGCATTATCTTTCTGCCTTACCGTTCAATCAGGCCCCGCTGGTAGAAGCCATGCGATATGGTGCCCTACTGGGTGGAAAACGTCTGCGCCCATTTTTAGTCTATGCTACCGGTGAAATGCTTGGCTTAAGTGCTCAAAATATGGATGCTCCTGCTGCAGCCATCGAGTGTATCCATGCTTACTCACTGATTCATGATGACTTGCCTGCGATGGATGATGACGATTTACGTCGCGGTCAGCCAACTTGCCATATTAAATTTGGTGAAGCACACGCTATTCTGGCGGGAGATGCGTTACAGACTCTGGCATTTTCTATCCTGAGCGATGCACCAATGCCCGAAGTGCAAACCACCTCTCGTCTGGCCATGATTAGTGAACTGGCCTGTGCCAGTGGCGCCGCTGGTATGTGCGCCGGACAAGCATTGGACCTGGAAGCTGAAAAGAAAAAAACTAATTTAGAAGAACTGGAACGTATTCACCGCCATAAAACTGGTGCCTTGATTCGTTCTGCTATACGCCTTGCAGCACTGGCTGCCGGTGAGCGCGGTAGAGCTATCCTGCCAATTCTGGACCGTTATGCTAATGCCATTGGTTTAGCCTTTCAGGTACAGGACGATATTCTCGATGTAGTTGGTGCTACCGAGAAAACCGGCAAGCGTCAGGGGTCCGATTTACAACACGAAAAGAGCACTTACCCTGCCCTGCTAGGAATTGAAGGCGCACAGGCAAAAGCGTTGGACTTGTACCGGGAAGCAATGGATGCACTATCGGAATTAGCATCACAGTCTTATAATACGGCTTCGCTGGAAGCACTGGCCGGTTTTGTTATTGAACGCGATAACTAAACTGCACATTTAAGCAAATAATTTTAGACGAGTTTTGGATGAGTCTTGATATAAATCGATATCCATTGTTGGCGTTAGTAAATAGCCCCGACGACCTGCGCCTGATATCAAAAGATAACCTACCTAAGCTCTGTGATGAGCTACGTGAATATCTGTTGAACAGCGTCAGTCGCTCCAGCGGTCATCTGGCTTCAGGTCTGGGTACTGTGGAACTGACGGTCGCGTTACACTACGTCTACAATACCCCATTCGATCATATTGTTTGGGATGTAGGGCATCAGGCTTATCCCCATAAGATCCTGACCGGTCGTCGCGATCAAATGCCAACTATTCGTCAAAAAGATGGACTGCACCCTTTTCCATGGCGCGAAGAGAGTGAATATGATGTGCTGTCTGTAGGCCACTCTTCTACTTCAATCAGTGCCAGCCTGGGATTAGCTATTGCTGCCCAGCGTGAAGCTAAAGGTCGCCACGTTGCCTGCGTTATCGGTGATGGTGCTATTACCGCTGGTATGGCGTTTGAAGCCATGAACCACGCCGGTGATGTCAAACCTGATATGCTGGTTATTCTGAATGACAATGAAATGTCGATTTCAGAAAACGTAGGTGCCCTGAATAATCATTTAGCGCAAATTCTCTCCGGCAAGCTCTACTCCACCTTACGTGAAAGCGGAAAAATGGTGCTGTCTGGCTTACCGCCAATCAAAGAATTAGTCAAACGCACCGAAGAGCACCTGAAAGGCATGGTGGTACCGGGTACGCTGTTTGAAGAGTTCGGTTTTAATTATATTGGTCCGGTTGACGGACACGATGTGCAGGCGCTGGTCCAAACCCTGAAAAATATGCGTAACCTGAAAGGGCCTCAATTACTGCATATTATGACCAAAAAAGGTAAAGGCTATGCACCAGCGGAAAAAGATCCTATTGGCTGGCACGGTGTACCGAAGTTTGATCCGGCAACCGGCACTCAGCAAAAAGGTGGTAGCGCTCACCCAAGTTATTCAAGCGTGTTTGGTGACTGGCTGTGTGAAACAGCGGCTAATGATAAAAAGCTAATGGCAGTTACTCCCGCCATGCGTGAAGGTTCAGGTATGGTACGTTTTTCCCGCGAATATCCGGATCAATATTTTGACGTTGCTATAGCAGAGCAGCATGCGGTTACTTTTGCTGCCGGGCTGGCTATTGGTGGATACAATCCTGTTGTAGCAATTTACTCGACTTTCCTGCAGCGGGCGTACGATCAGGTCATTCACGATGTGGCTATCCAGAAGCTACCGGTGATGTTCGCTATCGATCGCGGCGGCATTGTCGGAGCCGATGGACCAACCCATCAGGGCGCTTTTGATCTCAGCTATTTACGCTGTATTCCTGAGATGGTGGTGATGACCCCAAGCGATGAAAACGAATGTCGTCAAATGCTGTATACCGGTTATCACTATCAGGATGGTCCGGTTGCAGTGCGTTACCCACGAGGTAATGGTATTGGCGTTGAGCTGGAACCGCTTGCTATGTTGGCGATGGGCAAAGCTAAAGTTCGTCGTAACGGTGAAAAAGTAGCAATTCTTAACTTTGGTACTTTATTGCCCGACGCATTACAGGCCGCCGAGCAATTAAATGCTACCGTTGTGGATATGCGTTTCGTGAAGCCTCTGGATGAATCATTGATTCTTGAGCTTGCAGAATCTCATGATGCACTGATTACACTGGAAGAGAACGCCATTATGGGCGGTGCTGGTAGCGGCGTAAATGAACTGCTGATGGCACATCGTAAGACCGTTCCGGTATTGAATCTTGGATTGCCAGATGAGTTTATTGCTCAGGGTGGGCAGGAAGAGGTTCGGGCGGGATTGGGGTTGGATGCCGATGGGATTGTTGCGCAGTATCAAGAATGGTGTAGCAAATAGTAGTTTGGCTAATTGTTTTGCAAATCGGCTTCTGAGGGTATTCCGGCCGTAATGGCTATGTGATTATATAATCGCTGTGCTCGGCCGGAAGACCCGTTTATCTTAGCTATTACTGATATTTTTCATCAAATAGGCTATCGAGAATATTCCGGCCGTAAAAACCATATTACTCATATAAATATGGTGCTCGGCCGGAAGACAATTTGTACTTAAATCCGGCGTGCGTCGGGCCTAGATTCCCTAGGGGCACTTCGTTGGCTTACGCCAAGTCGACCCCAACGGAAATCTCTCCCTCCGATTGAATTCGGCTAAAAAACTCAAAACCAAAACCAAAACCAAAACCAAAACCAAAACCAAAACCAAAACCAAAACCCATATTCAGGGGCAATGCTCCAGAATGCTAACCAATATTTTGACCTTCATCTTTTGACTTTTAAGAGCACTGGAATTCAGCCGACAACTGAATGAGGGTAGCACGACCAGCAGGGATGCTGGTCGAGGCGCAGCGACGTCTGGAGCGGCTCTGCGCCGGTGCGTAAGCCCGAATGAAGGCGGAGGGCAGTCGCGTAGCGACCTGGATTCGTGTGCGAAGGCGCGGAGGTGCAGGAGGCGTTCGCCTTAACGCCTCTTGCTCGGCCGCCGCACATTAGTCAAGCAAGACACTACATCATTTGCGGACGAAACCTACTTAAATCTCAATACTACTCACCAAAGTGATCATACCCACTCCCCTCAAACTCCACCGCCTGATTCCCATCCAACAACTGCAATCCACCATTAGCAGTAATCTGCCCAATACAGTTATAAGGAATACCTAAACCAGAAAGTGCGGTATCCAGAGCGCCCCGGTTGTCTTCCGGTACGGTGAAACAGAGTTCATAGTCTTCACCACCGGTCAATGCCCAACGAATTGCCTGTTCGCGGCTGCAATTATCCGTCAATGCCGATGAAAAGACTAAGCGATCGAGATGGATTCTGGCGCCACAACCGCTGGCTTTCAGGATATGTCCTAAGTCCGGTAACAGGCCATCAGAAATATCAATAGCCGCTGTTGCCAGTTGGCGCATACCCTGCCCCATTAAAATACGTGGCTGTGGGCGGAGGTGGCGTTTTATCAGATAGTTTCGCTGTTCCTGATTTTCTACTTTGAGCTTACCCTGCAAAATAGCCAGACCAGCTGCGCTATCACCGGGCCAGCCGGTCACGTAGATCCAGTGCCCTGCTTTAGCGCCGCCGCGGGTTAGTTGTTTATCAACAGGTACCCAACCGTTTATGGTTAATGTCAGGCTGAGTGGGCCTTTAGTAGTATCCCCACCAATCAGTTGCATTCCGTAGTAGTCCAGCAACCCAAACAGGCTTTCACTAAAGCTGGCTAACCAAGGCTCATCGATTTCAGGTAGAGTTAATGCCAGAGAAACCCAGGCAGGATCGGCTCCCATTGCAGCCAGATCGCTTAAGTTAACCGCCAGACACTTGTAGCCTAAATCAGCAGGGTCGATATCAGGAAGAAAATGGATGCCGGACACCAGAGTGTCGGTACTAATAGCCAGATATTGTTTTTGTGAAGGAACCAGTAAAGCACAGTCATCACCAATACCCAGTAATACGTCTTTACGAATGGTACTTTGCCGATTGAAATAGCGGGCAATAACGTCAAATTCACTGCACGACATAGTAGCGGTACTCCAGTCGAACTTAACAATAAGGCCGGCATTGCCGGCCTTATCAGAACTCTTAATGGTGAATCAGGATATAACTCATTGCTTGGCGTTACGTACACGCAAACGAGGAACCACTTTATCCAGCACACCATTAACAAATTTATGGCTGTCTTCAGCACCAAAGATTTTAGCTAACTCAATAGCCTCATTGATAACCACTTTATAAGGGACATCTTCACGTTTGCTCAATTCGTAAACAGCAACACGTAAAATGGCTCTCTCAATTTGGCCCAGCTCATCCAGAGTACGGGACAGATAAGGTGCCATCAATTTATCCAGTTCACCCGCATGGGTGGCCGCGCCGGAAAACAGCTCACGGAAGTAAGTTAAATCAACATCTTTAACATCCTGTTCCGTCAGAAATTGTAATTCAACATCGGCAATATCATTTTTGGATAATTGCCAGGAGTATAACGCCTGAACGGCGCACTCGCGGGCGCGGCGACGAGCTGCAGGTTTCACAGGGTTTCCCTCAAATCTTAGTCGGACAATCAATGTTTATAGTCAGGTGTTACCCAAACTTACGCTTTGATCGCCTTAATTACATTAATCATTTCCAGTGCGGTCATTGCCGCTTCGGCACCTTTGTTACCGGCTTTGGTCCCGGCACGTTCGATAGCCTGTTCAATATTTTCTGTTGTCAGTACGCCGAAGGAAACCGGGATTTGGCTCTCCATGGCAACGCTGGATAAACCAGAGCTACATTCACCGGCAACATACTCAAAGTGTGCAGTACCACCGCGAATAACGGTACCCAACGCGATAACCGCATCATAACGACCGGTATCAGCCAGTGTGCGAACGGCTAAAGGCAATTCATAAGCACCCGGTACCCAAACTACAGTGATATTTGAATCAGAAACCTGACCAATACGTTTTAATGCATCAATAGCCCCTTCCAGCAGGCTATCATTAATAAAATTGTTAAAACGAGCAATAGCAATGGCAACACGGGCTTGTGGTGCTGCAACAATACCTTCGATAACGTTCATAAAAGTATATCCTTGGTTTCTTGATTCAATAACCCGACAAGGGGGCGGATTCTATCATATTCTTTCAGTTGTGGCGCTGCGGATTTGCTATCCGCGCACAATTACTGCAACTAACTACGAGGCGCAAGGCGTAAACGTAAGTCTTCACCGACCTGTTGCACATGCTGTATTTTAAACTCAGGTGCCTGTGTCAGTTGGCTAAGACCGGGAAGTTTACACAACCCACGAGCATCGTCCCCCAATAATTTAGGGGCCAGGTACAATACCAATTCATCCACCAGGCCTGCCTGTAATAAGGCACCGGCAATGGTTGGCCCGGCTTCAGTCCAGATAGTATTTATCTGACGGCGTCCCAGCTGCATCATCAACACAACCAGATCGATTCCCCTCTGATAAGCCGGAACAATAAGCTGTTCAACATTATCAGGCCAGGCCTCTTCACCTTTATGGGTGCGTACTAACCAGATATCTCCCGCTAGTGAAAATAATTTGAGATCTGGCGTTAAACGATTCTGGCTGTCAAGAATCACTCTTACAGGCTGACGCAGTAAACTTTTAGGATATATATCGTGGGTTTGACGGTCCAGCTCTTCCCAACGAACATTTAACGCCGGGTTATCCGCCAGCACCGTAGCACTGGTGCTCAAAATAGCCGAACTCTGAGCTCTGAACTGTTGAACATCGCGACGGGAATCTACCGAAGTGATCCACTGGCTTTCACCAGAGGCCATGGCTGTTTTGCCATCCAGTGAAGCTGCCAGCTTAAGCTGAAGATAAGGAAAACCGGTACGCATACGTTTAAAGAAACCGCGATTAACGGCTTCGGCTTCTGCCATCATTACGCCATGTTCAACTTCAATTCCTGCCTGCTGTAAGCGATACAGGCCGCGCCCTGCTACTTCAGGATTAGGATCCTGCATCGCAGCAACTACCCGCTTAACACCGGTATTAACCAGTGCATCGGCACAGGGAGGCGTACGCCCATGATGACTGCATGGTTCCAGCGTAACATAAGCCGTTGCTCCCCGAGCTTTTTCTCCCGCCATGCTTAAGGCATGAACTTCAGCATGGGGCTCACCTGCTTTATGATGGTATCCCTCGCCAACGATTTCTCCATCACGCACCAGCACACAGCCAACGTTAGGATTAGGCGTAGTCGTAAAACGCCCTTGCCAGGCCAGCTCAAGCGCTCGCGCCATATACTTTGCGTCATTCTGCATAGGGCAATCAGTCCTGTAGTTTGGCGATCTCTTCACCAAACTCTCGAATATCTTCAAAGCTACGGTAAACCGAAGCAAAACGAATATAGGCAACCTTATCCAATTTTTTCAAAGCATCCATCACCAGGTTACCCACCAGAGATGCCAGAACTTCGCGTTCACCAGTAGCGCGTAATTGGGATTTAATATGACTGATGGCCATTTCAATATCGTCAGAATTAACCGGTCGTTTCTCCAACGCCTTTAACATGCCCCGACGTAATTTTTCTTCATCAAAAGGCTCGCGAATTTCATTGCTTTTAATTACTCGTGGCATTACCAGTTCTGCCACTTCAAACGTAGTAAAGCGCTCATGGCAAACTAAACATTGGCGGCGGCGGCGTACCTGAGAGCCATCGCCGACCAGACGCGAATCAATGACTTTGGTATCAACAGCTGCACAAAAGGGGCAATGCATAACATCTCCTGAAAATATTTCCGGGGAAAAGCATACTCATATATTGATCTACCATTTTAAACGCCCCAGCTAAATAGTGATATAGCTGAGGCCCAGAAAGCAGATAATTAATGATAATCAATACCAGTGGAATATATCAGTAATCTTATTTTAAAGAAGTGGATTGCCAAATATTCAGGCTTTCACCATTTTATCTTCAATAACTACCCAGCGCTTATGGAACCATAATGACAGCAACATAATAGCCCCTCCCGACAGCGTTTTTCCCCATTCAGGTTGTTCTTGCCAGATAAGAAAATTCACCATCAGGCCAACGGGTATCATGGCGTTATTCATAATTGCCAGCGTTCCGGCATCCACTTTTCCGGCACCATAGTTCCACATAAAGTATCCCATACCAGAAGCACCTAATCCCAGCCAGACCAATATTCCCCACTGCACTGAAGTGGTTGGTAATTGTTCGACATTACCTAATAATAGCCATGCCACAATGGCTACACATAGCGCCCCTAAATAAAACAATGCACTACTCTGTCGTGAAGGCATTGGATAAAGCTCCATCGCACGCTTATAGCCAACCTGCCCTAACGCAAAGAAAAAGTTAGCAATTTGGATAATTAACATACCAAACCAGAAATCCTCTCTGGGATGACTAAAGTTAATTACGCCAGCTCCCAGCACCGCCAGTAAAGCACTAAACAGGTAGCCCAAACGCAGTGACTGTCCTTTCAACAAATCATAAATCAGCGTGACATAAATCGGCATGGTAATGCCAAACAGCAAAACTTCCGGTACGGTTAAATAGAGAAATGACTGATAGTAAAACAGATACATAATTCCTAACTGACAGGCACCTGCCGTCATAAAAGCCACACCGGCTTTTAAGCTTGTCCCCTTAAAACGCATGAACGGTACAAACAATAACGTCGCTAAACCAACTCGCATCAAAATAGAGAACCAGGGATCGACTTGCCCTGCCAGATAGACGCCAATCAGGCTAAAAGAAAACGACCAGATAACAGTAGTAATAATTAAAAACGGCATGACCACTCCGGAATGAATTGAAGAATTAACCAAAAAGAATGTCAGGCCGTGATACCGCATGGCGGATAGCATCGATTAACAGCGATAACTGTGCGGGCTGAATAATATAGGGCGGCATTAAGTAGATAAGTTTGCCAAACGGACGAATCCATACTCCCCTGGCAACAAAGAATTTTTGCAGGCTGGCCATATTGATCGGTTTAACCACTTCAACAACGCCAATCGCCCCCAGTACTCTCACCTGATGTACATAAGGAGAATCCTCCAGCGGACGTAATCCTTGTTCTAAAGCATCAGCGATTTGCGCTACCTGAGACTGCCAGTGATTTTCAGCCAGTAAATCTAAACTGGCACAGGCAACCGCACAGGCGAGTGGATTGGCCATAAATGTCGGACCATGCATAAAACATCCGGCTTCCCCCTGGCTAATAACATTAGCTACATTACGGGTAGTCATAACCGCAGAAAGCGTCATATATCCCCCGGTTAGCGCCTTCCCTACACATTGGATATCCGGTGAAATACCCGCATGCTGGCAGGCAAACAGTTTGCCGGTTCGCCCAAAGCCAGTAGCAATTTCATCGGTAATCATCAGAATTTGATATTTATCGCAGAGCCGGCGTATACCTTTGAGATATTCGGGATGATAAAAACGCATTCCTCCAGCACCCTGAACGATAGGCTCCAGAATAACGGCGGCAATTTCTTGTTGATGCTGTTCCATCAAACGAGAAAAGTGCTCCATTGCCCCTTCCTGCCATTCGCCGGAGAAGGGGATATCCATACCATCGGCAAACAAATTTTGCGGCAAAAAACCTTGATACAGACTATGCATCGAATTTTGTGGGTCGCAAACTGACATGGCTCCAAAGGTGTCACCGTGATAACCATGACGTAAAGCCAGGAACTGGTGTCTTCGCTCTCCTTTGCTCTGCCAGTATTGCAGTGCCATCTTCATTGCAACTTCAACAGCAACGGAACCGGAATCTGCCAGAAAAACGGTTTCCAACTCAGGTTCGGTTATCTCAATCAAACGACGACACAGTTCAGTCGCAGGTTGATGAGTAATACCACCGAACATCACATGTGCCATTTTGGTTAACTGTTGGCTGGCTGCCTGATTTAATTTGGGATGGTTATAACCATGAATTGCTGCCCACCAGGATGACATACCATCAACCAACTCGGTGCCATCTTGTAAATAGAGTGAAACGTCCTGAGCAGAACTCACCGGATAACAGGGCAATGGCTGAATCATCGAAGTATAGGGGTGCCAGATATGGCGTTGGTCAAATTCAATATCTGAAAACATAAAAAACAACCGTAAACTAAATTGACATAAAATTAGTTTACAATTAAAGTTTTTCAAAACCAACAGATTATTGATCGGATCTCTTATGAACCAGACTGAACGCTGGAGTGCAGCACAAACCCAGACGCTTTTTGATACACCGCTACTGGAGTTACTTTTCACCGCACAGCAAGTGCATCGTGAACACTTCGATCCCCGGCAAATTCAGGTCAGTACGCTACTGTCTATCAAAACCGGTAACTGCCCTGAAGACTGTAAATACTGCCCGCAAAGTGCCCGCTATAAAACCGGTCTGGCCTCAGAAGCATTAATGGCTGTAGACCAAGTACTGGAGTCGGCTCGTCAGGCAAAAGCCGCAGGTTCCGGACGCTTTTGTATGGGAGCTGCATGGAAAAATCCGCATGAGCGCGATCTCCCCTATCTGGAACAGATGATTCGTGGTGTGAAAGCACTGGGCATGGAAAGTTGTATGACCTTAGGCTCACTTACCCCTTCTCAGGCTGAAAGGCTAAAACATGCCGGACTGGATTATTACAATCACAATCTGGACACCTCGCCAGAATACTATGACAAGATTATTACCACTCGCAGTTATCAGGAACGGCTTAATACGTTGGATTATGTACGTCAGGCAGGTATTAAAGTCTGCTCAGGCGGTATTCTGGGATTGGGAGAATCGGTAACCGACAGAGCCGGTTTACTACGCCAGTTGGCGAATATGCCCGAACCACCGGAGAGTGTTCCAATTAACATGCTGGTTAAGGTGGCTGGTACACCGCTGGATAATCTTCCTGATATAGACCCTTTTGAGTTTATTCGCACCATCGCCATTGCCCGCATTATGATGCCGCGTTCTTATGTCCGTCTGTCCGCTGGTCGGGAACAAATGAATGAACAAACTCAGGCTATGTGCTTTATGGCAGGCGCTAACTCTATTTTCTATGGTTGCAAATTACTCACCACACCCAATCCGGAACAAAACAGCGATCTGAAACTGTTCAACAAGCTGGGGCTAAATCCTGAAAAACAGCAAATACAACAAACCTACAGCGAGCAGTTAGTACGTATCGCTAAGCAGTTACATGAACCAGACACCGAGCATTATTACAATGCCGCACCCTGATACCTTCGAGAATGTTATAAATCACACCTGGTTTATTACTGGTACCGATACCGATGCCGGAAAAACGGTTGCCACCAGAGCTTTACTACAATCATTTTCAGCCCGTCACTATCAGGTTGCAGGTTACAAACCTGTAGCCTCTGGCAGTCAGCTAACAGAAGATGGATTACGCAATCAGGATGCCCTGATTTTGCAGCAATATTCATCAAAGAAATTAGACTACCATCAAGTCAATCCGGTCACATTTCTTCACCCAACATCACCGCATATAGCCAGCCGCTTAGTATCGCAGCCTATACAACCATCTCAGCTATCATCAGGGTTAGCCAGCTTACAGCAGCAAAATGAAGTGGTGATTGTTGAGGGAGCTGGAGGATGGTTTACTCCTGTTGATGAGCAATATTCTCTGTCTGACTGGGTTATCGCCGAGCAGCTACCCGTGGTGATGGTGGTGGGAATCAAACTTGGCTGTATAAACCATGCATTATTAACTCAACAGGCTCTGGCAAGTGCAGGAGTTCATTTTAGCGGTTGGATAGCCAATAGCGTACAGCCAGACTATCTTCACTATGATGATTATATGACAACGCTAAAAAAACGAATTGCCGCCCCACTGCTGGGAGAAATTCCCTATTTACCAAACCTTTCGTCAATAAAGTCATTAGAGCAATATGTTGACAGCTCGCGACTGCTGTCTGAATAAAAACCAAAATCCAGGGCAATAAAAAACCCTCATATCACTATGAGGGTTTTTCTGTTCAATAATCGTATTAATTAAGGCAGCATTGAAGGCTGATCGGCGCCCTCTTTTTCCACTTTGGTTGGTAGCATGTGTTCACGCTTCACGCCCATCTTCAGCGCCATATAAGCCGCTACCCAGATGGATGATGCCGTACCCAGCAAAATACCAATAGCCAGTGATTCAGAGAAGCCTTTCAACATCTCACCACCAAAGAACAACAGACACAGAACCGCCAGTAAGGTAGTACCTGATGTCATTAACGTCCGGCTCAGCGTCTGAGTCAGGGAGACGTTCATGATTTCATAAGGTGTACCACGACGAATCTTACGGAAGTTCTCACGCATCCGGTCAAATACTACGATGGTATCGTTCAGTGAGTAACCGATGATCGACAGCATTGCTGCAACGATAGTCAGGTCCACTTCACGCTGGAATAACGAAATGATACCTAAGGTAATCACCACGTCATGCGCCAGTGCAAATACTGCACCTGCAGCCAGGCGCCATTCAAAACGAAAACCAACATAGATAAGGATACAGAGCAAACAAACAATAATCGCCATCAGACCGGATTGAGCCAATTCGGCACCAACGCTTGGTCCAACGAACTCGATACGTTTAACTTCCGCACCTTCATCGGCGTTGCTGTGAACGATATCCAGAATCTTGCCGCTCAGAACTTCACTGTTCATACCTTCAATAGGTGCCATACGGATCATAACGTCACGGCTACTACCAAAGTTTTGAACAATTGGGTCCTTAAAGCCCTGTGCATTCAGGTCAGCACGCACTTTTTCCAGGTCTATCGGATGGGTTAATTTAACTTCAATCACGGTACCACCGGTGAAGTCCAAACCCCAGTTAAACCCTTTCATGCCCATGATGACAAATGATGCAACCACAAGAATCATAGAAATAACGAAAGCGATATTACCCACGCGCAGAAAGTCATAGACTCTCCGACCGTGGTTAAGCTGCTCTACTTTATATTCCTCTGCCACAACAGACTCCTTAAATAGACAGCTTGGTAATGCGCTTGCCGCCGTACGCCAGGTTAACAATGGCGCGCGTACCTACAATCGCAGTGAACATGGAAGTCAAGACGCCAATAGACAGCGTGATGGCAAAGCCTTTAATCGAACCGGTACCTACAGCGTACAAAATCGCGGCGGTAATCAGCGTAGTCAGGTTGGCATCCAAAATACTGCTAAATGCGCCCTTATACCCTTCATGAATCGCCTGTTGGACACTACGTCCATTTTTCAGCTCTTCTTTTATTCGCTCGTTAATCAGTACGTTAGCATCAACCGCCATACCTACCGTTAGTACAATACCGGCAATGCCCGGCATACTTAGCGTTGCCCCCGGCAACAGCGACATGGTACCAACAATAAGAATAACGTTAACCACCAGTGCAGCACTGGCCATCAGGCCAAATACGCGATACACCAGCAGCATAAAAATTACCGATACCATCAGACCCCAGAAACAAGCTTCCAGACCCTGAGTAATATTTTGCTGACCCATTGACGGACCAATAGTACGCTCTTCAACAATTTGAATTGGCGCTATCAGTGCACCAGCACGCAGTAACAGTGAGAGCTGACGAGCTTCAGCGGCATTATCAATACCGGTAATACGGAAGCTGTTACCCAAACGAGACTGAATGGTCGCAACGTTAATCACTTCTTCTTGTTTTTCAAGAATAGATCTACCGTTGGCATCTTTTTTACCGCTGTCTTTATACTCTACAAACACCGTGGCCATATTCTTGCCAATGCTGTCTTTAGTAAAGTTAGACATGATATTACCACCAGCGCTGTCCAGAGAAATGTTCACCTGTGGGCGACCATACTCATCGCTGCTGGAAGTAGAATCGGTAATATGATCGCCAGTCAGAACCACCTTTTTATATAACACCACTGGGGAGTTATCACGGCGGTACTTAACTTCAGATTTACTACGGTCGCGACCGCGTAATACTGAAGCGGCATCAATGCTGGTATTTACCAGACGGAACTCAAGCGTTGCTGTCGCACCTAAAATCTCTTTAGCACGAGCAGTATCCTGAATACCCGGTAATTCAACCACAATACGGTCAGCTCCCTGACGCTGAACCACTGGCTCAGCAACCCCTAACTGGTTTACCCGGTTACGCAGGATGTTAACGTTTTGCTGAACCGCATATTCACGCGCTTCGCTCAAACGTTCCGCAGTCATTTGGGTCGTAAAGCTGTTATTAGAGCCTGGAGTGATAATCAGATCGCGATGACGAGGCGTCAGAAAATCAATAGCCTTAGTACGCGTATCTGCATCAGGGAAACGAGCTTCAACGCCGAAGTTGCTACTTTTCACTATTTCAGAATAAGCAATGCCTTCAGTATGAAGTTCACTTTCAATAGAATCTTGCGTTTGCTCTTGCAGTTTGGACATCGCGGTATCCATATCCACTTCCATCAGGAAGTGCACACCACCGCGCAGGTCGAGGCCCAGTTTCATTGGCTCTGCACCAATTGTCTGTAGCCAGGCTGGCGTAGCTGGAGCAAGGTTTAATGCAATAACAAACTGATTTCCCAGCGACTCTGCCAGAATTTCCCGAGCCCGCAGTTGAACATCAGTATTATCAAACCGTACCAGTAAAGAGCCATTCTCTTCCAGAGCTGCCGATTTGATAACAATATTCTGTTGCTTCAGAGCATCTTCTACCTGACCCAACGTAGCAGTACTGGCGGTGCCACCGCGCACCCCAGTAATCTGAATCGCCGGATCCTCACCATAAATGTTAGGAAGTGCATAAAGCAAACCGATGCCGATCACGAAGACCAGCATCAGATACTTCCATAAAGGATAACGGTTTAACACAATAGTAGTTTCCCTTCGGGAAAATCAAAAAGTATAGCGCTCAAATTAGAGCGCTTTCATTGTGCCTTTAGGCAATACAGCCGCAACGAAGTCACGTTTGATGGTTACTTCAGTTGTATCATTCAGAGCAATAACGATGTAGCCAGTATCAGAAACTTTAGATACGCGACCTACTAATCCACCGGTGGTTAAAACTTCATCACCTTTAGTAATGGAACTCATCAGGTTCTTATGATCTTTAGCACGCTTCTGCTGTGGGCGCAGGATCATAAAATAGAAGATCAAACCGAAAACTACCAGCATGATAACTAAAGAATATGGGCTGCCTTGAGCTGGTGCACCGGCTGCTGCCACTGCGTCAGAAATAAAAAGACTCATTAATGAGATTCCTCTGTTGTTATGTTGATGAATATATGAATTATTTAGCTAATGGCGGAACAGCTTTACCAATCCGCTCATAAAAATCAGTCACAAAGCGCTCTAATGTACCTTGCTCAATGGCCTCACGCAAACCCGCCATTAAACGCTGGTAGTATCTCAGGTTATGAATGGTATTTAACCGTGCACCTAATATTTCATTACAGCGATCAAGATGATGCAGATACGCCCGACTGTAATGGCGACAGGTATAACAGTCACAGTGCTCATCAAGCGTAGATGTATCATCTTTATGTTTTGCATTACGGATTTTAACCACTCCATCCGTAACAAACAAATGTCCATTACGCGCATTGCGCGTTGGCATCACACAATCAAACATATCGATGCCCCGGCGAACTCCCTCCACCAGATCTTCCGGTTTACCAACCCCCATCAAATAGCGAGGTTTATCTTCCGGAATTTGAGGACAAACATGCTCTAAAATCCGATGCATATCCTCTTTGGGCTCACCTACGGCCAAACCGCCGACAGCGTAACCGTCAAACCCAATCTCTACCAGCCCTTTTACAGAAACGTCACGTAAATCTTCGTAAACACTGCCCTGAATGATGCCAAACAGCGCATTTTTATTATTCAGTTCATCAAAGCGTTGACGGCTACGTTTCGCCCAGCGTAGGGACATCTCCATTGAACGTTTAGCATAATCCCAGTCAGCCGGGTATGGTGTACACTCATCAAAGATCATGACGATATCAGATCCGAGATCGTATTGAATTTCCATCGATTTTTCCGGGCTGAGGAATATCGAATCACTATTTATCGGATTGCGAAAATGCACCCCTTCCTCGGTGATTTTACGGATATCTCCCAGGCTAAACACCTGAAAACCACCGGAATCAGTCAGAATAGGACCGTGCCACTGCATAAAGTCGTGCAGATCGCCATGCTTGCGCATGATCTCCTGACCAGGGCGTAACCATAAATGAAAGGTATTGCCCAGAATGATTTGAGCACCAGTGTCTTTCACCTCTTCTGGTGTCATGCCCTTCACCGTACCGTAGGTACCTACTGGCATAAACGCCGGTGTCTCCACCGTGCCACGTTCAAAAACTAAACGACCACGTCTGGCGCGACCATCTTTTGTTTGTAATTCAAACTTCACGTAAAACCTCCGCCACCAGATAAACAGTCTGGAGCTTGTTTTTGTTAATTACGATTTCCCACCAGGGATTTCATTAATCGCTTCCGGATTACGGGTGATGAACATGGCATCCCCATAGCTAAAGAAACGGTATTGCTTCTCGACCGCCTGCTGATATGCCCGCATGGTATTGCTATAACCGGCAAATGCCGATACCAGCATGATTAGCGTTGATTCAGGCAGGTGAAAATTAGTAATCAAGGTATCAATAACCCGGAACTGATAGCCAGGATAAATAAAGATGCTGGTATCGCCAAAGAATGGCTCAATTAAATCTTGTTTGGCTGCCTGAGCTGCGCTTTCCAACGACCTAACTGATGTGGTTCCCACGGCAATCACTTTATTACCCCGGGCCTTACAGGCTAATACGGCATCAACTACCTGCTGTGGAACTTCTGCATACTCAGCATGCATTATATGCTGTTTAATATCATCAACCCGCACTGGCTGGAATGTTCCGGCTCCTACATGCAGAGTGACGAATTCCATATTAATCCCTTTGGCACGCAATGCTTCCAATAGCGGCTGATCAAAGTGTAAACCTGCCGTTGGAGCCGCAACTGCGCCAGGGCGCTGGCTGTAAACCGTTTGATAAAGCTCACGGTCAGCCTCTTCATCTGGCCTGTCAATATAAGGGGGTAATGGCATATGCCCGGCAGCGTTAAGAATCGTCAAAACATCGCGGCCATCGGTAAAATGAAGTTCAAACAGCGCATCGTGGCGGGCTGCCATAATAGCTGGAATAGATTCATCATCTCCCAATAGTAGTTCTGCTCCCGGTTTTGGCGCTTTAGAAGCGCGAACGTGAGCCAGAACTCTTCTGTCGTCCAGCACTCGCTCAACCAGAACCTCAATCTTTCCACCGCTGGCTTTTTTGCCAAACAGCCGAGCCGGAATCACCCTGGTATTATTAAATATCAGCAAATCACCCGGATTCAGCTTATTCAGCACATCAGTAAATGTGTCATCAGAAAGTGTGCCACTGATACCTTCAAGAGAAAGCATACGACAAGCGCTGCGTTCCGCCTGAGGGTAGCGAGCAATTAAGGATTCAGGAAGTTCAAATGAAAAATCAGTAACGCGCATAGGTTTTCTAATCTCAAAAAACAAGCGGCTTAGTCTAGAGCCAGTCGGATAAGGCTGCAACCTATAAGGCAATAAAAGTATAAGAAAACCAGCAATAATCGACATACTTCGCATCGCCGGAATATTAATCTTAATAATAAAGCATACCAGTGATGTCAGATTACACTATAATTAGCCCATGAATTTTCTCGCTCACCTCCATTTAGCCTCGCTGGCTGACAGTTCCCTGTTAGGAAATCTGCTGGCAGATTTTGTACGCGGTAACCCTGACGGAGAATATGCTCCGGAAGTGGTTAACGGCATCATGTTGCATCGACGTATCGATAAGCTTACCGATAACCTTGAACCGGTAAGAGAAGCGCGTCGCCTGTTTAGCCAACCTCACTATCGGGTGGCACCTATTGCATTAGATGTACTCTGGGATCACTTCCTGGCCCGACATTGGGAACAACTTAATGGCACCATGCCGCTGGCAAATTTTGTTGCTCTGGCAAAAAACAATATTGTTCCCCATTTATCAGAAACGCCCCCGGGGTTTCAACATATCAATCAGTATATCTGGCGAGATCGCTGGCTGGAACGCTACGCTGAATTACCATTCATTGCTGATACCTTGCATAATATGGCCATTCGCCGCCCACGACTGGAGGCGCTAAGCTATTGTATCGAGGATATTCAGCAACATTATCACCCATTAGAAGAGACATTTTTGCGCTTCTATCCACTGATGATGGCGCAGGCAAAAGCAAAACAATTATAGCACTTTCATTTAGTTAGCTAACAAAGCTAAAGTAAATTACCGTATAGCCGCTTTACAGGGTATGATGTTATGGTTATGTTTACCATCTGTAATAAGTGCCCTGATTAAACCATAGGCGGAAGCTATCTCAACAATCGGTCTGATATGCTTTGCGATCGATACCTTACTGCCTATACTGGCACACAAAATTTATTCCCTTATTTATCAACCTAATTGACAGGAGAGTTATTATGGTTCTGGTTACTCGCCAAGCCCCTGATTTTACTGCTGCAGCTGTTCTTGGTAACGGCGAAATCGTTGAAAACTTCAATCTGAAGAATCATCTGAATGGCAAAGCAGCTGTGCTGTTCTTCTGGCCAATGGACTTTACTTTCGTATGTCCTTCTGAACTGATCGCTTTCGACCACCGTTATGAAGAATTCAAAAAACGCGGTATCGAAGTTGTTGGTATTTCTTTCGATTCAGAGTTCGTACACAACGCATGGCGTAAAACCCCAGTAGACAACGGCGGCATCGGCGAAGTTAAATACGCAATGGTTGCTGACGTTAAGCGTGAAATTCAACAAGCATACGGCATCGAACATCCGGATGCTGGCGTTGCTTTACGTGCATCTTTCCTGATCGACAAAAACGGTGTTGTTCGTCACCAGGTAGTTAACGACCTGCCACTGGGCCGTAACATCGATGAAATGATCCGTATGGTTGACGCACTGCAATTCCACGAAGAGCACGGTCAAGTGTGCCCAGCTCAGTGGGAAAAAGGTCAGGAAGGCATGAACGCATCTCCGGATGGCGTTGCTAAATTCCTGTCTCAGAACGCTGGTAAGCTGTAATTAGCTGTTTGTTCTGATTCTGATATTAAAAAGAGCCGCGATGCGGCTCTTTTTTTGGCCGTTAGTTAGCCATTGTTTTTAGTTTTTAGCTTTTAGCTTTTGACCTTTGCTTTTGACCTTTGCTTTTGACCTTTGCTTTTGACCTTTGCTTTTGACCTTTGCCCTTGTTCTTAGCTTTTGTCTTTGCCCTTCACTATGAGCACTTGAATTCAGCTGACGACTGAGAGAGGCCAGCACGAGCAGCATGGATGCTGCTCGAGGCACAGCGACGCCGGGAGCGGCTCTGTGCCGGTGCGTTAAGGCTGAACGAAGGAGGAAGGAAGTCGCCTAAGCGACCTGAATTCCTGTGCGAAAGCGCGGGAGTGCAGAGGGGGTTCGCTAACCCCTTCTGCTCGGCCGTTACACTGGCGTTGAGATAAACTCAGCACTATTACGGACGAAACTTACACCAAGACTTAAGAGCAAAGACATAAACTAAGGTCAAAAGCTAAGAACAAGGGCAAAATACCCAACAAAAAATGGCCCCGGTTATCGGGGCCATTTTCAACTAACTCTATCTAACAACAATTAACTGCGCTTCTTCTGCATCCCCTTCAAATAGTAAACCCCCACCAACAACGCTATCCAGGCAAAGCCTACATACAACGAAATACGCGTAGTTGGGAAATAACCAATCAGGCCAATAATGCCAAACAGGAAGATCAGAGCAATAACAGAAGTGGTTGTGCCCCCGCGCAGAGGAAAATCTAACTTGCTGATTTGCTCTGGCGTTAACTTACGGCGGAAGCCTATTTGTGACAGCAGGATCATAATCCATACCCATACGGTAGCAAAGGTTGCCAGCGATGCAATAACCACAAATACATCTTCAGGAATAATGTAGTTCAGGTAAGCCGCAACCAACAGACCAGCCATCATAAACAGCACGGTAATCCACGGTACACCACGTTTAGACAGCGTAGTGAACATTTTTGGTGCCTGTCCCTGCTCTGCCAAACCGTACAGCATACGGCCTACACCAAACACGTCGCTGTTAATCGCAGAAAGCGAAGCGGTAATCACGACAAAGTTCAGAATACCGGCTGCAGCAGTAATACCCAGATTCTCAAAAGTCAGAACGAACGGGCTACCGTGAGTACCAACCTGATTCCATGGGTAGATAGACATAATAACGAACAGTGTACCTACATAGAAAAGCAGTATGCGAAAAGGTACAGAGTTGATGGCTTTTGGAATGGTCTTCTTCGGATCTTCAGCTTCACCCGCAGTGATACCAATAATCTCAATACCGCCATAAGCAAACATCACCATTTGCAGAGACAGAACCATACCGATAAAACCATTGGCGAAGAATCCACCATTAGTCCATAAGTTATGGATGCCTGTTGGTTCACCCTGATTGCCAAAGCCCCAGACGATGATACCAATGCCTGCCAGAATCATAATGATAATAGTGGCAACTTTGATGAACGACAGCCAGAACTCAAACTCACCGAATACTTTTACGTGTACCAGATTAATCGCACCGATAATCAGTACCACGCTCAATGCCCAGACCCAAAGTTCGACATTCGGGAACCAGAAACTCATATACAGACCAAAAGCCGTGACGTCAGCAATGGCTACAATCAGAATTTCGAAGCAGTAAGTCCAACCGGTGATATATCCCGCTAATGGCCCCAGATAATCCTGTGCATAGCGGGAAAATGCGCCAGCCTGTGGGTTATGTACAGACATCTCCCCCAACGCTCGCATAATGATAAAGGCGAAAACACCGCCAATGAGATAGGCCAATAGAACACTTGGGCCTGCCATTTTTATTGCACTGGCGGAACCGTAGAACAATCCGGTTCCTATTGCTGACCCCAACGCCATAAAACGGATATGACGAGCGGTTAAGCCTCGTTTAAGTTTGTTGGTTTGATTTTCCATGCCGAAGTTACTCGTCTTTTCTCGTTATAACGCCGCAGATTAAGACCGCGGCGTTTATTATCAATAAATAATACCCTGTCTAAAAATTACGTTCTGGATGCTTCCTGATGCTGAGGCATTAGACGATCGACAATCACTGCAATCACTAATGTTATAACCGCAGGAGGCAGCCATGCCAGCCCCTGCTGTGCACCCGGAAGATTATCAATCCAGCTCGGTAAAATGTGCGCTATCGCTGATGCTTTAATACCATCCAAAATACCGACCGCTGATGTTACCAGCATTACCGGGATCATAATACGACTTTCAGAACGCCACATGCGACTGGTAAAGCTTAATACAACCAAAGCGATACAAGGAGGATAAATTGCAGTTAATACCGGAACCGAGAACTGAATCAGATGGCTTAGCCCTAAATTAGAGACCACCATGGCGAAAATAGCCAGAATAAACACCAGAGTCCGGTAGGATAACGGCAGTAATTTAGAGAAAAACTCCGCACAGGCACAGGTCAGGCCAATCGCCGTCACCATACAGGCAATAAAGATCATTGCCGCCAGGAAGAAGCTACCAAAGCCACCAAAGGTGTGTTGAATATAGGCATGAAGAATCACCGCACCATTAGTAGCATCAGGTACCAGAGAACCACTGCCAGAACCTAAATTAAACAGGCTCAAATAGACCAGCGTCAAACCAATACCGGCAATCAAACCAGCCACTACCGTATAACGGGTTAATAATGTAGGGCTGGAAACACCGCGAGAACGTGCTGCATTAACAATAATGATGCCAAATACCAGAGCGCCTAAGGTATCCATGGTCAGATAACCTTCAACAAACCCTTTGGAAAATGGAATATTCTGATAAACCTGTACCGCAGGCAAGTGCTCACCGGCAGGCCATAGCAGTGCAGCAATACCTAAAACCGCCAGTGAAATAATCTTTAACGGGGCCAGAAAACGGCCAACGGTGTCCAGTAGCTTGCCCGGATAGAGAGAAACCAGAATCACCAGAGAAAAGTAGACCAGACTATAAATGAATAACGGTAAGCTACTGTCTTTATCGGATAACAGCGGAGCAATACCCAACTCAAACGATACTGTTGTGGTTCGCGGTGTGGCAAACAGAGGACCAACAGCTAAATAGCAGATAGTTGCCAACAGTAATCCAGCTTTATGACCTATTGGAGAACTGAGCGCTTCAATACCCCCGCCCACTCTGGCCAGCGCAATCACGGTAACTACCGGTAAACCCACAGCAGTTAACAGAAAGCCTAATGACGCAATCCAAACGTTTTCACCAGACTGTAACCCTACCATTGGAGGGAAAATAATATTGCCGGCACCAACAAACAGGGCAAACGTCATAAAGCCTAAGGCGATAATATCTTTAGAACTCAGTTGTTTCATATTAAACCATTACATATTTATCAAAAAAATCGTCAAAAATGTTGATTTTGTCACATCGCAAATGCGTTGCATTACCGTTGTTCTGCAGCACAGTGGTCTGCCTGAATGGCATTTTAACAACATTAAATTGGATAATTTATATACTAAAAAAGATGATTTTATGGTGACTTCACCAATAACGGCGCTAAGTAAACACAATAATCGCCATAGAAAACAAGTCTTATTGGCAATCACAGAACAATTATCTAAACAAAGGTTAAATAGCAGTCTGAATGACACGCATTTTAGCATAAAAATCTATTTATTCATTCATGATTAGCTCATTTTTTAATCTTAAATAAAAACCGTTGCTTAGGGTTATTTTACTTTCAAAAGCATTAGCTAAAATTTTCAGTACAGAAAATATCTAACGGTGTAATTGAGAGGACTGGCAATTTTACTGCGGTCACAATAATCCCTCAGGACATCTACCCATTTTTTACTTCATCGGTAGATTCTGCTATCAGGCAAAAAACAGATAAGATAGTTTATTCAGGCGACAGTATTGAAGGTAAACGATGACAGTCACAACACAAGGCGCTGCAATGAAACTCAAACCATTACGCTGGAACGATGACTTCATGTATCAGGCGATTCTGAATCATGAGCAGAAGTATGACGGCAAATTTCTTACCTGTGTAAAATCAACGGGTATCTACTGCCTGCCCTCCTGCCCTGCCCGAAAGCCGCTGTTAAAAAATATCCGCTTTTTAGCAACCGAACAGGAAGCCGTCGCCGAAGGATTCAGAATCTGTAAACGCTGTCGCCCCGATCTGTTTTATCGGAGAGAAAGCGTTGATGAAAATCTGTTTATCGAGATGTTGTCCCGCATTCGCGCTTGCCCATCATCATTTACCAATGTCAGCTCACTGGCAAAAAGCTGTGGTATCAGTACTACTAAACTTAATGAATTAATTCGCCTGCATGCTCATCTTTCGCCAGCGGATTTACTCAATCGTGAACGTATCAAAGCCGCCTGTAATGCGCTGATTAATTCATCGCAGCGCATTCTGGATGTTGGTCTGGCTGTTGGTTTTGAAAGCGAAGCCAGTTTTCACCGGCAGTTTTCAGCCCATATGGCCATGACGCCCAATGCCTGGCGCTTATTAAATAACAGCAATGAATTTACGCTAAAACTGCCGGATGACTTCACCGCTGATTACGCATGGCGCTATCACCTGCGTGATAAAGAGAGTCTTTCTGAATATCTTGATGAGACTGGTTTTACTAAAGCGCTGTGGGTTCATGGATATCCAGTGATTATCCATCTGCATATTGATGGGCATACTGCCCGTTGCCACTGGACACTACCTGAGGAGTTTACCGCCAATAGCGAACAACCAGTGGGAGTAGAAATTCACCAGCAGGTGATGCGGTTATTGGGACTGAATGCCGATGTAACCGGTTTTCGCAGCAGCGCCCGACAAAACAAACATATGGCACGATTAATTGAATCCTCTTCTGTCATCTATGTGCCTATGACTGCTAATCCTTTTGAATCACTGGTCTGGGCGATCATTGGTCAGCAAATTAACCTGACTTTTGCCGCAATGTTACGGCAGGTCCTGGTTAAATTAACCGGCCCGGTAATCAGGCAAGATGGTTTTCGTATTCACCCTTCTGCCAGAGAAATTGCAAAGCTGGAACCGCACCAACTCACCGACATTCGATTTTCCCGGTCAAAAGCTCAATATCTTATCGGCGTGGCTAAAGCCATTGTCAGTGGGGAGCTCGATTTAGAGCAATTAAGTCAGGGTTCTGCCATTGTGGCTGAAAGAAAACTTTGTGAGTTAAAAGGCATCGGCCCCTGGACTGCTCGCTATACGCTAATGCGCGGCATGGGTTTTGCCGACTGTGTTCCCGTTGGTGATAGCGGTCTTTATGCTGCCCTACAACAATTTTATCAGTTGGATAGTCGCCCCAGCGCGGCTGAAACCGAACAGTTAATGAAACCATTTAGTCCATTCCGTACGCAGGCAACCACCTGTTTATGGGAAAGCCTGAGGAAAAAATCATGAGACCAATGAGCAAAAGCCTGATAAATGCCAAAACAATTGGCATCTTTGACAGCCAGTTTGGTTCGCTGTCTGCCTGGCTGGATGAGTCGGATAAGCTTATTCGCCTGTCATTTCATACCCAACAGGATTTGGAATATGCCAAACGACTTGAAGTGACTCGTGACGACAACAAAGTTGAGTTCATTGCCCGGCAAATTCGTGAATATCAACAAGGAAAAAGGGTTGATTTTGATTTACCAATTAACCTGTATGGTACGCCATTCCAGATAAAAGTCTGGAATGAGCTGTGTAAAATTCCATTTGGAGAAACCATAAGCTACCAAACTCTGGCAACTCGCGTTGGAAATCCAAAGGCTTCCCGGGCAGTAGGAGCAGCCAATGGAAATAATCCAGTCAGTCTGATTGTTCCTTGCCATCGAGTGATCGGAAGTGATGGTTCGCTAACCGGTTATGAAGGAGGGCTGCCAATTAAACAAAAACTATTAGCTTTTGAAAAAGAGAATGCCAGCTAATGATGCTTAAAACTCTGCTGTTATTTATTGCGACTGCTTTAGCAGAAATTATTGGCTGCTTTCTCCCCTATTTATGGTTAAGAAAGTCAGCCTCCATTTGGATATTGCTTCCCGCAGCAGGTAGTCTGGCGCTATTTGTCTGGCTGTTGAGCCTTCACCCTGCTGCCAGTGGTCGGGTATACGCTGCCTACGGTGGCATCTATATTGCCACCGCGCTGGTTTGGTTAAGACTGGTGGATGGCATCAGGCTATCTATGTATGACTGGCTGGGTGCCACGGTAGTTTTGGCTGGCGTGTTAATTTTAGTTTCTGGCTGGAAAGCTTAAGAATCATATCCTTTGCCCGACAACCGTATATTCATCGGGCAAAGCATTACATTACCTGCGGACAGAATATTCTCTATATTCTTCCTGTCCTACAGTAACTTCTTCACCATCAGCACTTCACAAGCATGATGCCCACTCGCCCCAACTCTTTCTTCCACATACTCAAACCCCACCGATTCATATAACTTCAGTGACTCTTTAAGCGTTGCGGTACTTTCCAGATAGCAGTAGTCATAACCCTGCTGACGAGCAAACTCCAGTGCGGTAATCACCATGCGACGGGCAATACCCATACCTCTGACTGAAGGTAAGAAATAGAGCTTCTGTAATTCACAATATCCATCTTCCATTGGCGCGATACCAACACCGCCGGAGACAATACCGTCCAGCTCAACCACCCAATAAGCGCTCCCCTTCTGGTTATAGACTTCTGATAATTGGTGAAGTATCGGATCCGAGAAGCTAAAACCTTCTTGCCCTAACAAGCCATATTCACCAAATACGGACATAATAATCCCGGCAATCGCCGCGTTATCTCTGGCTTCAATCGGGCGAATAGTAATGGTTCTGGAAGACTGTCTGGCTACACTCTGTATGGCTGAGGCATATTTCTTCATTGACGACATCAGAGTTTGGTACTCATCTGAACCCAGTTGTTGAAGAATTTGGGCATTGTAAGCATTAGCCAGATTATTCAGCTCTTCCAGCTGTTTTCGACCGTTTTTGGTTAACTGGTTCAAGGTACTGCGACCATCAACCGGGTTAGGATATATCTCTATCAGCCCCTGCTGTTTTAGCCCTTGCAGAATACGACTCACGCTGGATTTATCTACTTTAAGCACAGTAGCCAGCTCCAAACCGGATAAGGGCTGATCATCAAGTTCAATCAGGCTATGGGCCTGTAAAGGAGAAAGCTGGGTTCCGCTCACCCATTTATCCATTACCCCCAGCTCTCTCACTAAAATTCTCGATAAATATCGTAAAGATGTTGGTTCCATGCCGCCCTCAGATATAGTAATTAATATCAACTTAATTTAGTTGACAATAACAACCAAATCAATATCCAGAGATAAAGAAATTAAATCAGCGTAATAACAAATCAGTGATTGATTATTGTTGAAAAAATCAGCTATAACAGAAGTGTTCCCACCTCATTGTGCTAATCCATCGACCAGAAGGTATGACTTATGCCTGATACATCACAGATTATTGCGTTTTCAATTTTGTCTTTAGGCATGGCATTAACCCCTGGTCCAAATATGCTGT
The DNA here is from genome assembly GCF_013394855.1 of Limnobaculum xujianqingii. Taxonomy (NCBI): domain Bacteria; kingdom Pseudomonadati; phylum Pseudomonadota; class Gammaproteobacteria; order Enterobacterales; family Budviciaceae; genus Limnobaculum; species Limnobaculum xujianqingii. Next base: position 1,472,838 of record NZ_JABMLK010000001.1, read on the forward strand.
ATCTGGTATCTCGTTCTATCTCTCAGGGGCGGGTTGCCGGGCTGATATCATTAACCGGTGTTGCTTTAGGCTTTGTGCTGTATATGTTATGTGCAGCTTTTGGTATTACTACGCTTATGCTGGCCGTGCCTTATGCCTATGAAGCTTTATGTTTTGGTGGGATGATCTACTTACTTTATCTGGCATGGCAGGCAGTTAAACCCGGAGGACGTTCGCCATTTCAGGTTAAAAGTTTACCTAAAGACAGCCCTAAAAAGCTGTTCACAATGGGGTTCATCACCAACCTGCTCAACCCCAAAATTGCCATTATGTATTTATCTCTGCTACCACAATTTATTACCCCAGATCACGGTAGCGTATTAATCCAGTCGCTGGTTTTAGGTTCAATCCAAATTGTTACCAGCGTCACCATCAACGCACTGATTGCCATTATGGCTGGTTCTATTGCTGGCTTTTTGACGGGAAGACCTGCGTGGATGCTGGTTCAGCGCTGGTTAATGGGAACAGTTCTGGCTGGTCTGGCAATAAGAATGGCATTTGAAGCGCGCAGATAATGTTCTGAAAGTTGATTATCCATACAATTACTATTGTTTATCATCATAATTTCACTTATAAATTATTCCGTTATCAAAACTAGTCTATATTTATTCAGGTGTGGATTATCAACTTATTAATGGAGTGATTATGGGTAAGGTATTCATTGTCTCACTACTATCTCTGTTTGTGCTGGCTGGTTGTAACAGCGCACCAGAGGTAGGTAACTGGTCAAAGGCTGGCGCATCAGCACAAACTGCTGACGCCGACCGAGTCCAGTGTGAGAAAGAGAGCAGATCGTCTGCCAACAACAGCTATCATCCAGACCCACTCAATGAAACTGGTTCTGATGAAACCGTGAATAAACTTCTGGTGAAAGAACAACAGCAAGTTGATCTGGTTGGTGAATGTATGCGTGAAAAAGGTTATACCAACTTTTAAGCGAACGTTGCTGAAAACAAAAAACCCGCCGTTAGCGGGTTTTTTGTTTTAAATGGACTGAATGATTAACGACGAATTAAATCATCACCAAAGCCAATCCACTTATAAGTGGTTAATGCTTCCAGCCCCATTGGACCACGAGCGTGAAGTTTTTGTGTACTGACAGCAACTTCTGCACCTAAGCCAAACTGTCCACCATCGGTGAAGCGCGTACTGGCATTAACATATACCGCCGCAGAATCCACTTCATTAACAAAACGGTCAGCATTATTCAGAGAGCGGGTTAAAATGGCATCCGAGTGAGCACTGCCGTGTAAACGAATATGTTCAATTGCTTCATCCAACCCTTCAACAACAGCAACATTCAGATCCAGTGACAGCCACTCGTTGTCATACTCTTCATCATTTACCTGCACAACTTTCACTTCTCCACCACTGAGATACATCATGGCTTCTGGTGAAGCATGCAGCGTTACGCCACAAGAGTGCATTTTCTCCGCCAGCTTAGGTAAAAATGTCGAGGCGATCGCACGATGTACCAGTAGTGTTTCCAGAGTATTACAAGTGCTTGGGCGCTGAGTTTTGGCATTTTCAATAATCATCAGCGCTTTATCAAAATCAGCACACTCATCAACAAAAGTGTGGCAAACACCGATGCCGCCAATAATCACAGGAATAGTAGAATTCTCTTTACATAACTTATGCAGTGCCGCCCCACCACGAGGAATAATCATATCAACATAGCGATCGAGTTTAAGCAGTTCGTTGATTAATGCACGATCCGGGTTATCAATGGATTGCACTGCCGCCGCGGGTAAACCACATTTTTTAAGCGCCAGTTGAATCACTTCAACCATTGCCTGATTAGTATTAACTGTCTCTTTTCCACCGCGCAGAATCACTGCGTTACCGGTTTTCAGACATAACGAAGCAACATCGATGGTTACATTAGGACGAGATTCATAAATCACTCCAACTACGCCAAGAGGAACACGACGGCGCTGTAACTGCAAACCGCTGTCCATTAAAGAGCCATCAATAATATGACCAACAGGATCGGTTAAACGGTAAACATGACGCACATCGTTGGCAATAGATGCCAGCCGGGATTGCGTCAGCATCAGACGATCGATCATCGCCTCACTCAGGCCCGCCTGTTGTGCATTCGCGATATCTTTTTCATTCGCAGCCAGAATAGTATCGCTGTTAGCTTCCAGCGTGTCGGCCATCACCGCCAGCGCCTGGTTTTTCTTGGCCGAACTTAGCACCGCTAATTGATAAGATGCCTTTTTAGCGGCCATCCCCATTTGCTCTAACATTGCTAATACTCCTAGTTGATGATCATGTCGTCGCGGTGAACAGCAACCGAACCATACTCATAACCTAATATTTCATCAATTTTCTGAGAATGGTGTCCTGCAATCATGCGCAATGCGTCACTGTTATAGCGCGCCACGCCGTGGGCTAAATCACGCCCGGACAGATCGCGAATACGAATAACCTCACCGCGAGAAAAATCGCCTTTTACCTGCTTAATACCTTTCGGTAACAGCGAACTTCCCCGTTCCAGCATGGCCTGTACAGCACCATCATCAATAGTAATCTCGCCTGCAGGCGGTGCGCCAAAAATCCAGCGTTTGCGGTTCTCAAGAGGTGATGTCTGAGCGTGGAAACGTGTACCGACAGAGATATCATTAATCACATCGCCAATCACGCCCGACTTGCTGCCTGCGGCAATCACCACTTCGATACCCGCTCTGCCAGCGACATCAGCAGCCTGCAGTTTTGTTGCCATGCCCCCGGTTCCCAGCCCGGAGATGCTATCACCAGCAATGGCTCGTAATGCGCTATCAATACTGTGAACTTCCCGAATTAATTCTGCATCCGGATTATGACGCGGATCGGCAGTAAATAATCCTGACTGATCGGTTAGTAGTAATAGCTTATCGGCACCACCAAGAATAGCGGCCAGTGCAGAAAGGTTATCATTGTCACCGACTTTGATTTCCGCTGTTGCTACCGCATCGTTCTCATTAATCACCGGAACAATTTGGTTATCCAGCAGAGCCTGCATCATGTCGCGCGCATTTAAAAAGCGCTCACGATCTTCCAGATCGGCACGAGTAAGCAGCATTTGGCCAATATTGATGCCATAAATTGAAAACAACTGTTCCCAAAGCTGAATCAATCGACTTTGTCCTACTGCCGCCAGCAATTGCTTGGAAGCAATGGTTGCGGGTAGTTCGGGGTAGCCAAGGTGCTCACGTCCGGCGGCAATCGCGCCAGACGTCACGATAATAATACGATGGCCAAGTGCATGCTGTTGCGCGCACTGACGCACTAACTCAACAATATGGGCACGGTTTAAACGCAGTGACCCGCCTGTAAGTACGCTGGTTCCCAATTTAACCACCAGCGTTTGGCTGCTATTCATAATGTTCTGCCGTTGAATATCAAGAAAAGATGCAAGAAGACCTTTTTATCAGGTGTGACGCGTTATGCCAACAGGCATAACGCGAAATAGGCGAGATTTAGAGAAAAAATTGATCAGACTGAAAGTTTATCCGGACTTTTTGCCGCTTCAGTTTGGACGGGGCGGAAACTGAGTTTAATAGACGTCAGGTAATCCTGAAGCTTTTGTTGAAAGGATTGCAAATTCTGCTCAACTTCCTGTTGAATATCCGCATCCTTAATGGTTTTTACCTGCCACTCACCGACTTTATCAAACAGCCCGATTTGGCAACTGTAGGTGAAGCCCTGTTCATCAGCTTCGATATCCATCCACCATCCCCAAAATTCTCTTTTTTCCGGGGCTGGCTTGCTGCTAACGCAGACAGCCAGACAATCAAAAAAATAGTGATTCCCTTTACATTGAGACTCCCTGATATACGGTCCCAGAGTGATAAATTCTTTAATCAGCTTGTTTCTTGAATGACCATTTGCTAATAGCATGATGTAGCCCCAGTAAATTATAATTTAACAACCAGTTAACAGCCGCTGGGGATATTAGCATAACTTTTGATTAATCCACTCGCTTAATTGTTCCAATCCGCTATTTAAATTATTGAGTAATGGGGTCGAAGCGACTGTGATTAATTTTCCATCTCCGGTAGAAGAAACGATCAGCTTTGATTCAGATAATGGGCTGAAAACGTCCTTCTCAAAACTGGCTGAACACATAGGAATTGGACAGCGTCGCCCCAACAGCCCTTGCGTTTTCAGCGAATATCGAATTAATTCAGTATGTAATAAATTATCGGTTGTTGAATCCATCTTCAGGCGACTGGCGATCATATCCCGATAGACAATTGGCGTCTTAAGTTGAGTTTCTTTATTTACAAACAAATCATGAACAATCGGCCCTAAACAGGCAACTCCGCGCAAGCGACGTGACTCCAGATATCCCAGACGAACTGCGACATTGGCACCAAAACGAATACCCAACGCCACCACACGTTGATGATCAATCCATGGCACCTGATCTAATTGGTTCAATACCTGACGATGGAGCAGACTGGTGTCTTCGGTTAAGGTCCAGCGAGATGAAAAACCAAGGGAAGGTAAATCAACGCACAGCATCGCAATGCCTTTTGGTGCCAGATAATTCACAAACAGAGGATAATAATCGTTTTGCAGATTATCTAATCCCCCACACAATAAAACCGTTGGATGTGGCCCTTTTCCTTCGGATGGAATATGTAAAAAGCCCGCCAGGTTGCCACCTTCAACTTTAAAGTCGATAGATTTCAACTCAAAGGGTAAATAGTTTGCGGCTTCTTTATAAGCTCTGTCAGCTAATAATTCTGCCTGCTCCGCTAACTGATCGCCCCGCAGGTGAGGATAGCTGGCAATGCTGTAAAAGTGAGAAGCTTTTAGCCAATAACTGCCCGCGGTTATCGGATCCTGACAAGCCAGATCTAAGGCTTTTTTTTGCCAGACCATCCCCTCTTTTGCCCATTCATAAATCCAGTTTCCCCCCCGATAGCCAACTACCGTATCTAACAGCCCTTCATCCGTTCGCTCATTAGGCGAGGCGGCAATACGCGCCAGAACCTCTTCAGCCTCTATCGGGTCAACACCACGCCAGGACCATATGGTTTTATTAATCATACGATACCAATTTGATTGAGTTTCGCCTTCCAGTGACGATTGAATACTGGCATTGGTTTGTTCTATACGCTTGACCAGCGTTGAGGTTTCCGGGTGTTTAAAAGAGGGTTTAAACAGCACTTCTGAAAGATTAGCTTTTGGCATGATGGTGCAACAATCTCCTGTACAGGCTTATGCTTATAACTCGGCCTGAATAACATGATTCCACCAGTGTACCCAATAAATGGTAGCAGATGAAGTCAACAACGGGATAATTACACAGCCTTACTTTTCACTACCAATATAGGTAACAAAACAATTAACCACTATCTTATTAACCGGAAATAACCCAAGTCGACATGTTATATATATAAGTTATATTTTAATTACCACTTAAATTAATTTCCATTAATAAAAACACTATTGTCTCAATATTTAAAGTTAGACTAACATCTAATATTAATTAATTGTATTGTGTTTGATACTGTTAAAATTAATATCCCACAAAAATTACACTGACAATCTAATAAATTGATTTATAAACTAAAAATAATTTAAAGCCATAAAAAAAACACTCAAAAAAACAGAAAACCACCAATATATAGCACTGAAGCTAAAAATATCATTATGTTTAATTGAAGATTTTAGAATCATTACTATATTCATAGATATCTGAACAGAAATAACCTATCAGATTAAAAATGCAAATCACAACACCTCTATTTTTATTGAGGTGGGGAATAGATCATCATTTAAATATGCTTTAACCATCTCAGGAGCAAAGACATGAAGAAAGTTTTTCTTGCATTAACCTGCATAACATCACTAATCAGTTCAGCCACTGTCTTTGCTGCCGGCAATGGTCAGGTAAGCGGTACATTAGGCGTACAACTAACCATCACGAATGGCTGTGCAATCAATGGTAATAGCGTTCAGGGTTCACCAACAGGTTTGGGTACACTGGATTTTGGTAGTCACTCCACATTAGCCAATGATATTACAGCACAATCAGCCAGTAGCAGCAGTGGCACCATCAAAGTTCAATGCACGAATACCCTACCCTATACCGTTACTCTCGATAGCGGTGAGCACGCGCAAGGCACGCAACGTCGTTTGGCTCAGGGAAGCGAGTTTGTAAATTATAACCTCTATCAGGATTCCCTACGCGCCGTACTTTGGGAAGATACAACGTTATTAAGCAGAACCTCAACCGGGGTTCCTGATGATTTGACCGTATATGGTCTGGTGCCGCCACAAACCACACCGTCAGCCGGTATCTATTCGGATACCGTCCTGGTTACTGTGGACTGGTAATTCCGCTTAAGTATCTCCAACTTAAGCCATATATACGCAATGAGTATCAGGGGTAACAATGCATCTTTGGTTTAAAACCTGCCAATGCATCCTGTTGGTAGTCAATATTATTACCCCATCATCGGTGTTGGCAGTAACGGTAAAATCGGCAACGGTTTCCATCACTGCCAACGTCTTTCCCGCCTGCAGTGCGGGTTCTACCTCCGGGGGAACCACAACCTTTGGCGTAATGAATTTTGGTACTCACAGTACATTAAGTCGAGAGATAAAACTTATCGGACAAAGTAATGCCGGAGCCATTCTGGTGCAGTGTGCACCCGGAGTTAATTATCAGATCGTGTTAGGGGCAGGAAAAAGCAGCAACGTAGCACAACGCTATATGACTGGCAGTCAGTCTGGCCAACGGATCAACTATAACCTCTACAGTGACGCTAATTACACCGCTATCTGGGACGATACTCTGGGTATTACTAAAACTGCTAATGGCCTACAGGAATGGGTCAAGTCTATGGATATATTCCAGCACAATCAACTCCCGTAGCCGATAGCTACATCGATACGGTGCAAGTTACAGTAAGTTGGTAACAAAAATGAAAAAAACTATTCCTGCTTTTATGATCGTGATTTCTACTCTGGGTCTGATTTTAACTTGTTTCGCCATGGCCTCTGTCGTTTATGCCGACTCTCGAACCAAAGACGTCAAAATTGATGCCACCATCACTGCTGGCATCAATTTTGGTAACAATATCTCCTCACTGTTCAACAATATCGATGTGACATCAACACAAAATGCCGGCTCGATCATGGTGAGATGCACACCAAAAACCAATGTCACTTTGGGTATTGACGGCGGATTGAACAGCGGAGGAACCGTTGGTACTGGCCGATTAATGAAACTCGCCACGGGTACCAACACCCTGAAATACCAGCTCTATCAGGATAGTAATCACACCACCATTTGGGGAAATAACAGCAATGGTGGGCAAAATTTAACAGTCATGAGCGATGGTAGCGTACAAAAGATCGATATTTACGCTCGTCTGTTTTCCTCTACCTCACTACCTGCCGTCGGGCAATACAGCGATACCGTATTAATTACCGTCAGTTATTAAACTATTATGTTTACGGATGAAAGATCTATGACACATATAAAACAACCTATTTTACTGATTACCTCTGCCCTGCTGTTTTTTTGTTTCTATTTTCAATCACTAGCCTATGCCAGCTCAATTCTTATCTGGCCAATCGATCCAGTTATTGAAGATGAACAAAATGCTACCGCCATCTGGCTGGAGAATCAGGATAGTAAACCTGCTTATATGCAAATTCGAGTGTTGGAGTGGCAACAAAGCTCAGGTGAAAACCAATACCAACGGCAATCGGATATATCCGTTAGTCCACCTTTCGTTCTAATCGAACCGGGAAAACGTCAGATGGTTCGTCTGGTAAAAAATATCAAAATCCCGGCTAATCAGGAAAAAGCCTACCGAATTCTGGTAGATGAAACGCCAAGAGCTAAAAAGGATAATGAACCAGAGGATAATCAGAATGTTAGTATCGGCGTGAAATTCCAAATGCGTTACTCCATTCCTCTGTTTGTCAGTGGCCAGGGGATTTGGACCAATCCTGATTACAATAAAAACAGAGACATTAAAACCGCAACAACGCCTGAACTCAGTTATCAGATAAGCAATCTGAATGGGCAATCTTATCTCAGCGTCAGGAATGACGGTAAGGTTCATGCACGATTGTCAAAACTGAGCAATTTGTCCGGAAACAAAACTACAACACTGGTAGATGGTCTGGTGGGATATGTGCTACCCGGCTCCGTTATGCGTTTCCCTATTTCTAAAAACAGTCGTTCTTCTGGCTATGACAAGCTGCAGGCACTAATTAATAACGATCCTGACCCGGTTCAACTAATTAAACGCTAGTGCCAACTAAGATGATGATTAACGCAGCAAGAGAATTTGATGCTGGTGTGTTTCTGCGCGACGCCCTGCTCAACAAAGTCTTATTGCCTTTGAATATTCTGCTGTTCTCACTGCCACTAATGGCTGTGCAGCCGACCTTATCAGAATCAACGGTCAATTCATCGGTATCAGAGAGACCGGATGCGCCACCGCGCCCGGTTTCCGATACCGATGAGCTACCCGAAATGTCACTCATGTTGGAAATCGTTATTAATGGTCGTCAGACACAAGATATCACCCCGGTTTCTTACCGCTCAGGCCATTACTACATTACTTCTGAAGCATTTAATCGACTTGGTTTGCCGCTAAAAATTACTGATTCTCCAGAAGTTGAAATCGATACGCTTAAAGATGTGCAGGCCAGTTACGAAAGTAATACTCAGCAATTATTAATCACAGTGCCATCCAACTGGTTACCAGAACAACAAATCAAAGATTATAAAACTCAGTCTTTTGAGCAGGCTGAAAGCACGCTTGGTCTGCTGTTTAACTATGATATCTATGCCAGCCATAACTCTGGCGATACAGAAAGCAATGCTGTCTCTGCCTATACGGAACAGCGTTTATTAGGCGCTATCGGTGTGCTCTCTAATAATGGCATCTATAACCAAAATCTGAATTCTGATACCAACAATAATACCGACAGCCGCTATCTTCGCTACGATACCAAATGGTATTACAACGATGAAAAACGCATGTTGAAATACAGCATCGGCGACATTATTACAGACGCCCTTTCCTGGAGTACCTCCATTCGCCTTGGTGGGTTACAGATTGGTCGTAACTTCTCAACCCGTCCGGATTTAATTACATATCCTTTACCCCAGTTTGCTGGACAGGCAGCCGTTCCCAGTGCGGTTGATGTCTACATCGATAGCTACAAATACTCCAGCTCAAACGTCAATCCCGGCCCCTTTACCATTGAAACCGTGCCTTACATTAATGGTGCTGGTAATGCTAACGTGGTGGTAACCGATCCTTTGGGCCGTCAGGTTAATACATCAGTATCGTTTTACGTCTCCAGTGAATTGCTACAACAAGGGCTAAGCGACTTTAGCCTGTCAGCAGGAAAGATCCGTAATAACTATGGTCTGAAAAATTTTGATTATGATAATAATGCCGCCAGCACCACTCTGCGCTATGGATTAACTAACTGGATGACGCTGGAAGGCCGGGCAGAAGGTGCCAGTCAGCTAAATGTAGAAGGCATTGGAGCCAATCTTAAACTTGGTTCCTTTGGTATCTTAAGTGGTTCATACAGCCAGAGTCATGCACAAAAAGATGCTTTTAAAGCGGCAAACGCCCCTACTCTATCACCTGATATCACGCCGTCTGATAATCACTCTCTTAATGGTAATCAAAGCTCTGTTGGTTACTCTTACACTCAACGTTATTTCGGAATTAATGCCCAAAGAGTCATTCGTAGTGGTGGCTATGGCGATCTCTCCAGCTATAAAAGTACCTACCGGTTAGACAAACAGGTTGACCAAATTACGGCTAACACCTCATTTGACCAATATGGTTCTATCGGTATTGGTTACTTTGATGTTCATCAGTCGGATAATCATCGCTTTCGATTGCTAAACCTGTCTTACAGTGTCCCTCTGTTTAAGAACAGCAGCCTGTATGCTTCGGTTAACCGTGAAATTGGCGCTTCCGGTTATAGTGCGCAAGTGATTATCAGCATTCCATTAGGAGATTGGGGGGGAGCCTCTGTCAGTTCCAGTCGTGATGAAAATAATAACTGGACACATCAGGCTAACTATAACCGGGCAGCACCTACCGATGGCGGACTGGGATGGAATCTCTCTTATGCTAAAAACCCTTCTGGCCAAACAGATTACAAACAGGCCAGTCTTGACCTCTCAGCACGAAAAATGCGCCTTCAGGGAGGGATTTATGGTAGCGACCAACAAACCTATTGGGGAGAAGTCAGCGGTTCAGTGGTTGCGATTAAGCAAAACCTTTATGCCTCCAGAACCATTAGTGACTCTTTCGCATTAATCTCAACCACTGGCTATCCGGATATTCCGGTGCGTTATGAAAATCAGCCACTGGGGAAAACCGACAGTAACGGATACTTGCTGATTCCAACCGTTACCTCATATACCCATGGTAAATATGAAATTGACCCTATTGGTTTACCCGCCGATGTAAAAGTCCCAGTGGTTGAACAATATCGCTCAGTTAAGCAAAGCAGCGGTACTGTTATTGAATTTCCCGTCAGCAAAATCTTACCGGCCACCCTGACGCTGGTGGATAGCACCGGTACTCCACTTCCCAGGGGCAGCATTATCTATTTAAACGGTCAGGACAATGTGAGTTATGTCGGTTGGGATGGGGATTCCTATCTGGAAAATATCGCAGCAGAAAACAATTTAGTGGTTCAACGAGCTGATAACCGTGCTCAATGTTACGTTCACTTTACGTTACCAACACCAGAACCCACAGGGGTCATTACGCTAAATACGCTGGTGTGCTCAGAAGAAGGCAAGCCATGAATAACATACACAGCAAACCATCATCGTCTGTCTTAACTCATTATATGGTTCTGAGTATTGCCCTGTTTATTTTGCTCATAGCATCTCCACTACAGGCTGCTACCTGCAGAATTACCGCCAGTCCTGCGGCAGAAGATCTTGGAACCACCAGCTCATTTAACGTCAATAGCGCCAACGGACTAAGCACTTCCGGGCCAGGAGGGATTTCCTGTTCAGGGCTAAGCATTGACCTGTTATCCGGTAGCGTATTAACCGGAACCTTGAAAACTACCACCAATAACATGAATCTGGTTAACACGCAGATTCCCGGCGCAAAAATCCCTTATATGTTATACGCCGATAACACCACCAACTATCCTTTTATCAAGGATCAAGCCGTAAACTATGGGGCTGGTGGCCTTAATATTCTTAATCTGTTGGTGGTTGGACTAGGCGGTTCAACGACGATTTACACCAAGACGACTCCTCTGCAAAATATTCCTGCCGGAACCTATACAGATACAGTGACTATCTACTGGTATTCTAAAATGTGTCTGGCTAACCTGTTAGGAGCCTGTATCAGCCTGTCTCCCCCAGATGAAGGCACCAGCACCATTCAGATAAAGCTGATTGTGACTAAAGATTGTCAAATTATCACTACAACCAATATTAACTTTGGCAGCAGCGCCTTTGTCGATCAGTTCCCGATAAAAGCTAATAACACGGTAACTCTTACTTGCTCAGCTCAAACACCCTATAAAACCTACTTTACTAATGGGGATAACTACAGCGATCCCTGGCGACAAATGAAAGGCTCAGGAAACAGTTTCCTGCAATACAATATCTATTACCCCGACAACACCACGGTTTGGAACAGCCTGTCCAAGTTATCTGGCACCGGTAACGGTCTGAGCCAAAGCCTGATCTACTCAGCGATCATTAACCCTAGCCAGCCAGCACAACCCGCTGGTAGCTATAGTGATACTGTCCAGTTTGTCGTGGAATATTAAGACACAATCAGTTATGTTTCTGGTGATTGTTTTTCATACAAGGAAAAATAAAAAATGGGTAACCCCAATAACATCACCAAAGTAGCCGATCTGTGCGATGCCTTTAGCGACCGCGTTCGGGTATTTGCACCACTGTTCACTGACTTTGGTGGGAAAACTGAATTTCATGGCCCCGTAGCTACAGTAAAGTGTTTTGAAGATAACTCTCTGGTAAAAAGTCTGAGCCTGACACCCGGTAACGGCAGAATTATGGTGGTTGACGGTGGAGGAAGTACGCGCTGCGCTCTGCTGGGGGATAATCTGGCGGCTAATTTGATTAATAATGGTTGGCAGGGAGCGATTATCTACGGCTATATCCGTGATAAAGCAGAGCTGGCTCAGATGCCTGTCGGCATTAAAGCGCTCGGCGCCATACCACTACGCTCCGCCCAGAAGTCTGAAGGTACACTGGGGAAACCCGTCGAATTCGCCGGTCAGATAATCCAGGAGGGAGATTATATTTATGCTGACGACGACGGTATCATCATTCTTAATCCCGTCTGATAACGAAAGCATAAAAACGACAAAGCCCGGCATTAACCGGGCTTTGTATCAGAATCAGATAATCAGCAATCACCAATTGGCTTCACAAATGCGACGCCCATATCCCACGGTTGCTCAATCCAGGTATCCTGTGGAATATCAACTACATAATCATCCACCAACGGCTGACCAGCAGGTTTAGCAAAAATAGTCACAAAGTGAGCTTTTGGATACATATCGCGAATTGCTTTAGCGGTACTACCGGTATCCACTAAATCGTCAATCACAATAAAGCCTTCGCCATCGCCTTCAGCACGCTTCAAAATTTTCATTTCGCGCTGATTATCATGGTCATAGCTGGAGATACAAACGGTATCTACATAACGGATACTGAGTTCGCGAGCCAGTAACGCAGCAGGCACTAAACCACCACGACTCACAGCAATGATACCTTTCCATTGTTCTTTCGGCAGTAAGCGATGGGCAAGCTTACGGGCTTCAATCTGCAACATATCCCAAGTGACGACGTATTTTTCGCTCATATAAATCGAATCCCAGCCAGTAAATCATGGCTTCTATAATAATCAGGGGGAAAAAAGTTGCAGCAGATTATAAAGAGACGCGCCGATAAAAACCAGCGGTTATATCAGAGAAAAATAAACTAATTGATCCAAACGTATATTGGTTCAGTCTGACTAATCTGTTGGAGAAACCGTCAATATCCGAACAATTTTATCTTCCAGCGTCAGTGGTTTTGTCACGGGAGCAAATCGTTCCACCCTTCGTCCTTCATCACTAATTAAAAATTTAGTAAAGTTCCATTTGATCGCCTGATGCCCCAATAATCCCGGTGCTTTTGACTTTAGATAACGAAATAGTGGATGAGCATCTGAGCCATTTACTTCAACTTTAGCAAACATAGGAAAACTAACGCCGTAGTTAAGTTGACAAAAAGCTTCAATCTCCTGATTGCTACCCTTCTCCTGCTGACCAAACTGATTACAAGGAAACCCCAATACCATCAATCCCTGAGCACTGTAACGTTGCCACAGCTGTTCCAACTCCTGATATTGCGGCGTAAATCCACATTCACTGGCGGTATTCACTACCAGTATGGCTTTCGCCATAAAATCACCCATGCTTTTTGTTTCGCCGTGGATGTTAAGCAATGGAATAGAAAACAGTTGATTCAACACAAAGCACTCCGGCAATTCAGTTAGTTAACGTCTATTATAGTGAATAAACGTTCTTTTCAACCAGTTCTGGACTAAAACAACTATAGCTCCAGCCTGGTAACGGCTTATATTCTATTCTTCTACCTGTTATGCAGTGAGAAAAGAGTAAAATATAGACAAACAACACGATATATACGCCAAATTCTATGCTTTCAATGTTATTCTGTTGCAGAAGAAATTAAAAAAACCATGTTATTGTTACCCTAATCTTATTGATAACAGCATCGGCATTCCTCGCCGTTGACCAGAAGATTGTTACAGGAGACTTATCGTGTCTGATTTAGCTCAACTTTCGCCACAGCATCTATGGCAACACTTCGCAAAAATTTGTTCAATTCCCCATCCATCTAAACATGAAGAAGCCTTAGCGCAATACATTGTTAACTGGGCAAAAGAAAAAAAACTGCATGCTGAACGCGACGCTGTCGGCAATATACTGATCCGTAAACCAGCGACTGCGGGTATGGAAAATCGTAAGTCTGTGGTTTTACAGGCTCACCTGGATATGGTTCCACAAAAGAATAACGACACTGAGCACGATTTCGAAAAAGACCCAATACAAACCTATGTAGACGGTCAATGGTTAAAAGCCCGTGGTACTACACTGGGTGCCGATAATGGTATTGGTATGGCATCTGCTCTGGCTGTGTTATCCGATGACACATTAACTCATGGTCCGATTGAAGTTCTGTTAACCATGACTGAAGAAACCGGTATGGATGGTGCTTTCGGTTTACAGCCAAACTGGCTACAAAGTGAAATCCTGATTAACACCGACTCCGAAACCGAAGGTGAAATATATATGGGCTGCGCCGGTGGCGTAGACTGTATTACAAGATTGCCACTTACCCGTGAAGCAGCACCGGCGGGTAACCAGCTGTTTAAACTCTCATTAAAAGGGTTAAAAGGCGGTCACTCTGGTGGTGATATCCATCTGGGTTTAGGTAATGCTAACAAGCTGATGGCTCGTTTTTTGGCAACTCATGCTAAAACGCTGCAAATTCGCCTGCTCTCTTTCAATGGCGGTACCCTGCGTAACGCGATTCCACGTGAAGCTACCGTGGTATTAAGCCTGCCAGCGGCTAATGCTGAAGCGCTGAAAAAAGCGAGTGCTGATTATCTGGCTCTGCTGAATCATGAACTGGCGGCTGTTGAAAAAAATATAGCATTGCTGGTTGAACCAACTGAATGTGGTTCACAGGCTCTGACGCTGGATAGCCAGTCACGTTTGATTGGCCTGATTAACGCCAGCCCTAATGGTGTGGTTCGCATGAGTGATTCCGTTAAGGGTGTGGTTGAAACCTCCCTGAACGTTGGTGTAGTCAGCACCGAACAGGACTATGCTCAGGTTCTCTATCTGATCCGTTCATTAATCGACAGCGGTAAAGAGTATGTAGTTGAAGTACTGACTTCATTGGGTGAATTAGCTGGTGCAGAGGTTAACGCTAAAGGCGGTTACCCTGGCTGGCAACCAGACCCGGCATCACCGGTTATGAATCTGGTACGCGAAAGCTATAAAAAGCTATTCGATACCACACCTCATATTATGGTGATTCATGCTGGTCTGGAGTGTGGTCTGTTCAAGCGCCCTTATCCTGAAATGGATATGGTTTCTATCGGGCCAACCATTACTGGTGCACACTCACCTGATGAGCAGGTTCATATCGCCAGCGTTGGTCGTTACTGGCAGTTGCTGACTCAGGTATTAAAATCAATTCCTGAACGCAATTAATCATCATGATGTAAAAATAACGGCGGAAATCCGCCGTTATTTTTTTATCTGAATTGGAATAAAACTCTGCTATAGCTTCGATAACATACAGGTAGGTTACGAAAATAACGCCAGTTGTTTTTCTATCTGAGGATCCACCAGCGTCACATGTAATCCAACCAACCTTACTCCCCTATTTTGACGCCGTTCCTGCCAGACCTGTTCCGCTACAGTTAACAAATCGCTTCTGTCGAGTTTTTGCCAGACATGTTCCTGAGTAGTTAACTGAAAATCATTAAACTTCAGCTTTACACCCTGCCGGGCAATGCGTAAATCTGGCCTGACATTACTTAAGCGGCGTTCCAACTCCAGATATAAACGTTCAATGACACTCAGACAACTTTGCCAGTCGTGAATATCTTCCGATAACGTTGTTTCCACACCAATAGATTTACGCTGCCGATCGCTACACACTTCTCGCCGATCAATGCCGTTGCAACGTTCATGCAAGATTCGACCAAATTTGCCAAATCGATGAAGTAAGGTGGCTAAATCAAAATCCTGAACATCTTTGCAGGTATGTAAACCTAAATCCGCCAATTTTTTCCCTGTTACCGCTCCTACACCAGAAATTTTAGTTAACGGCAGTGTTGATAAAAACTCATCGATTCGCTCAGGTGCAATCACAAACTGGCCGTTAGGTTTATTAATATCCGATGCTATTTTGGCCAAAAACTTGATGGATGCCACTCCGGCAGATGCGGTCAGTTTCAGCTCTTGATAAATAGTAGCCCGAATATCCTGAGCAATTAAAGTAGCAGAGCCATTAAACAGGGGGCAATCGGTCACGTCCAGATAAGCTTCGTCCAGAGAAAGGGGTTCAATAATAGAGGTATAACGCTGAAATATGCGCTGAATTTGTTTGGAGATATCTTTATATACCTCCATACGCCCAGGTAAAACCTTAAGATGGGGGCACAATTTTAGTGCCTGAGCGACCGACATGGCGCTATGAACACCATAGCGGCGGGCAATATAGTTAGCCGTGCTGATAACCCCACGCTGCTCCCTACGGCCACCTACAGCCATAGGGACATTCACCAACGAAGGATCGTCCCGCATTTCTACGGCTGCATAAAAGCAATCCATATCAATATGTATGATTTTACGCACGTCATACTCCCACCACAAAATACTGTATAAATATACAGAATACAGCATTATCTCTCAAGCAAAATGAGCTGTGGAGAATCAAGGAGTTATTAGTTTTTGCTTAAATGTCTCAGAATAGTGCTCAATAAAACCCGATTCTGACTGGGTAATTATCATCACCGGTAATTGCTGCTGATTTGCCAGTTCCATCCCTTTTTCCAATCCTAATACGCCAATCGCCGTTGAAAATCCATCAGCCGTCATACAGGACGGGCTTAGCACCGTTACAGAAACTATTTCATTGGAAACCGGCCAACCGGTCCTTGGATCAATGGTATGGGAATAACGAACGCCATTAACTTCAAAGTAATTGCGGTAATTTCCTGAAGTAGCAACGGACATATCGCCAGGGGCAATCACCTCCTGCACTTTTTGCTCAATGCCAGCAGTGGGTTTCTCAATGGCAATACGCCAGGACTGTTGGCGGTCATTCTGCCCTTTGGTTCTCACCTCGCCACCAATATCTACCAGATAATTATTAATTCCTACTGATTCCAGATATTCAGCCACTACATCTACGCCATATCCTTTGGCAATTGCAGAGAGATCGAGATAAAGCTCAGGTATCTTCTTAATTAAACCATCACCTTCAACTTTTAGCTTATCCATCCCTACCCAAGCCTTTCTCTGCTGTAGTTCTGCATTTGAGGGAAGCTGGTCTTTATGCTCTTCAGGTCCAAACCCCCAAAGGTTTACCAAAGGCCCGACGCTAATATCCAAAGCGCCCTGAGTAAGCTGATTTATCCGGACAGCTTCATTGATCACCTTTACCGTTGCTGCAGAAACAGGAAAAACCTGATTAATATTAAGATATTGATTAAATCGGCTTAATTCAGATTCTGGCCGATAAGTGGACATCTGGTTATTGACATTTTCTAATAGAACATCAATTTGTTTTTGTAATTCAGCACGTTCAGGTGATTTTGAATCTTCAATATATTTTATTGAATAATAAGTCCCCATCGTTTTGCCATTAATAGCAGATTGTTGAGGTTCACATCCTGAAATATAAAACACCGTTACAAAAACCAATAATCGCATCAATAGATTAGAGATAATATTCAAGAAACCCACCTCAATATACATATTATTAAAAACAAAAAGTCACACATTGTTATATAAAAATATTATTTATTCCGACTTATTACTATTACACTACTCGAAAATGAATTGGTTAAAATAACATCAATTTATATTTTATTAACAGGTAAGTTTATATAATTAACAACAGGGACACAAATGAGCAAATACTTATTCCTGCTCAGCGTATTGCTATTTTCATCAGTATCCTTCTATTCTTCAGCAGAATCACAGGCAATACCGGTAACCAAGCAATCTATCGCTCCATCAGAGAAACAAAAACTATTAGGCCTTCCAGTATATATTCGTATTATTAAGGAAGAACATAAACTTGAGCTATTTGTTAAAAACAAAAATAGCTATCAACACATTAGAACTTATTTTATCTGTAGCTATTCAGGTGGCTTAGGCCCTAAAAAACGTCAGGGAGATAATAAAAGCCCGGAAGGATTCTATCAAATAACTGCCAATAGTTTGAATCCTAATAGTAAATATTATCGTGCATTTAATATTGGCTATCCTAACAAATATGACAGGGCCCATGGTTTTACCGGTAACTACCTAATGATACATGGTGCCTGTGTTTCAGCCGGTTGCTATGCCATGACCGATGAGCAAATTGCCGAGATTTATCAATTTGTCGAAGCAGCAATGAAAAACGGTCAACAGCAGGTGAATATCAATATTTTCCCGTTCCGTATGACCACCGAAAATATGCGTCGTCATCAAGACTCAGAGTATCAAGAGTTCTGGCAGCAACTAAAGGCTGGTTATGACTATTTTGAAGCCACTCACCAACCTCCAAATATTTCTGTTGTAGATGGCCGTTATGCATTAGCAGAACCCGCATTACCACAAACTCAGAATATGTATGCCAATAATCTCTCCAGAAATACTGAGGAATTTATTGGTAAGTTTAGCTATCGCTAAAAATGAGGCAATACTGATAAACGGTCAGATAGATATTCTTGCTTTTTGACCGTTTAATTAATTCCAAATAATTATAAATATATCAATAAATTATAATAAACTTCGCCGAGAAATCTCTCTTCGCCAAAAACGCTTTTTGAAGCGCCACACAAAATGGTCATTCGCTCTAAAAATAATTATTCTTTTTTTATTATCTGACTTACACTACTCGCCAGAAAATAGACTATAAATACAACAATATTAAATTAATTAACCACGGATATATGTTTTTAACAACGGGAAGAAAAATGAGCAAATCTCTATTCATGCTCAGCGTATTGCTACTGTCGCCAGTGTCGTTCTATTCAAATGCGCAGTCCGTTCAGCCGCTGACTGAACAACAATCTACTATGCAACCAGAAAAACAGCGGCTACTGGGCTTGCCGGTTTATGTTCGCATTATCAAAGAAGATAAAGTTCTGGAGCTGTTTGTTAAAAATCAGGGTGCTTATCAGTTAGTACAGACCTACCCTATTTGTAACTATTCCGGTGGTCTTGGGCCAAAACGCTATCAAGGTGACTTTAAAAGCCCTGAAGGTTTTTATCAGGTAACAATGCAAAGCCTGAACCCAAACAGTAAATTCTATCGTTCATTTAATCTTGGTTACCCGAATCAATACGATCAGGAACATGGATTTACCGGTAAGCATCTGATGGTACACGGTGACTGTGTATCTACCGGTTGTTATGCTATGAACAACCAACAGATTTCAGAAATTTATCAATTTATTGAATATGCACTGATTAACGGGCAGCCTCAGGTGGAAGTTAATATTTTCCCATTCCGTATGACCAACGATAAATTGAATAGCTACAACCACTCCGTACATTATGAGTTCTGGCAACAGCTGAAAGCTGGTTATGATTTCTTTGAAAAAACCCATCAGCCGCCAAATATGATTGTCAGCAATGGGCGTTACAATCTTGCTCCGCAGGGGTTATTAGCCAATAATCCACCAAAAACTAACCCTGCGAATCCCTTCGCTCGTTAAGAGCAATTAAATAATACGTTCACCAAAATGAAACAGGGCAAATTCTCCTTCAGGGATTTTTTGCCACTGTTCATTTCCGGTTAATGGTTGAGTGGCGATTAAAGTCACAATATCATTTGGTGTGGTTTCACGCTGAAAATCAATCTCCACATCTTCATCTAATAATGTTGCTTTACCAAAAGGTGCGCGCCGCGTTAACCAGTACAGATTGGTTGAACAATAGGCCATGACATAATGACCATCAGAAAGCAGCATATTAAATACGCCCTTCTTCCTTAACTGGTCAGCGCAAGAAGCAATAAAGCGAAATACTGCAGGCCAGTTAGATGGCCGACGAGGATAACGCTGCTTAAGTTGCTGCAGAATCCAACAAAACGCATATTCACTGTCAGTTTCACCAATCGGCTGAAAAAATGGCGTTTTCAGGCTTCGGTAACCTTTCAATTGCCCGTTGTGAGCAAAAGTCCAATTGCGCCCCCAGAGTTCGCGCGTAAATGGATGAGTATTCTCCAACGCTACCGCTCCCCGATTGGCCTGGCGAATATGAGAAATTACCGCACATGACTTAATCGGGTACTCTTGCACCAATTTAGCAATCGGTGAGTTATAACTGGGTTGTGGATCGCGAAAAGTTCGACATCCTTTTCCTTCATAGAAGGTAATGCCCCAGCCATCTTTATGTGGACCAGTACGACCACCACGCTGTATCAGCCCGGTAAAGCTGAAACAGATATCGGTCGGCACATTGGCACTCATTCCAAGTAATTCACACATACCGACCTCTCATCAAAACTTACTAAAGTAAGCTATTTCGCCATCTCTTTTTCAACTAACAACATCAGGATATGGATAACTTTAATGTGTACTTCTTGAATACGGTCTGCATAACCAAAATGAGGAATCCGAATCTCGACGTCAGCCAGACCATCCATTTTGCCACCATCTTTTCCCGTTAACACAATAACTTTCATACCTTTTTCGCGAGCGGCATCAATCGCCCTTAAAATATTGGCTGAGTTGCCGGAGGTAGATAAACCAAACAGCACATCCCCTTCCCGACCAACAGCTTCCAGGTAACGAGAAAAAATATAATCATAGCCAAAGTCATTACTGACGCAGGAGATATGGCTGGGATCGGAAATGGCAATAGCAGGATAACCAGGACGGTTTTCACGATAACGTCCGGTTAACTCTTCAGCAAAATGCATAGCATCGCAATGAGAGCCGCCGTTACCACAGGAAAGTACTTTACCGCCGGCTTTAAATGAATCAGCCAGCAACAGAGCCGCACGCTGTACAGATTCAATATTAGCGTCGTCGCTGAGGAACTTTTGTAATACCTGAGCCGCTTCATTCAGCTCGCTGCGGATTAAATCCTGATACATGAAAAACCTCTTTGTAGATAAAGTGTAGTGAATCAGTTCCACTCAGTGTAACGGATAGCAATAGCAGCGAGAAGTGCAATAAGCGCTATCTTATATTCAAATAGTCTGTTTTATGCTCGTTCAGGAACGGTTCGAGTTATACATTCGTGCCAGTTGCTGACGGTTTTCAGTCCAGATAATAGGTAATAACAAAACGGAAGAAAAAGCGCCTGCAATCATCGCAAGTATCCATAAGGTGGTACACAGACTACGCAGATTATGAGACCAGTTGGCCCGATAGCTGAAAATCATCAATATGCTGGTAAGCAGTGCGGCAATAACACTACCAGCATAAAATAGATTTACCGTTTCCTCAGCAGCCCCCATCGCCCCCGAAACAATCACCAGATAAGCAACCACACAAACCAGACTCAACCAGTAATTTGGTTTCTCTCGGCCCAGTTGAAATTGCTCTGCCACTTTGAGTAATTCCGCTCGGTATTCTCCGGCAGAAAACGGGTCAATCCATCCAAAACGACTACCTTGAGAATAGAGTACTTTCTTCCCCTGTTTGATTACCGCGGAAGACGCCGAACTCAGGGCAACTTCACTCCCCCCCTTTTTCCAGACTAATTCAACATCAGGAATATGCTCAGATAACGTCTGGAAAAAGCGAGTGATAAATTCAGTATCAAATCGTTTTTTAAATAGTAATTTTAAAAACCACATAAAGTCCTTCAAATCAGGCAACAGGCTATCAGGTTAATTTACAGGAAGACGAAGGAGAATAGAAACCGCTGTATAAATCAAATATGCTAAGAAATAAAACTGCAGACGAAAAAAATCCCCTGAGTGTTTAACTCAAGGGATTGAAATTAGTGGCGGAACGGACGGGACTCGAACCCGCGACCCCCTGCGTGACAGGCAGGTATTCTAACCAACTGAACTACCGCTCCACATAGCTTTCATAGGAAAGCGGGATGATAGTAAGGTTCCCTGTGCTGAGAGTCAATGAATTTTTACTAAAACAGGTTCAACTGCACATTAATTCAACAAAGTGCTTAAAAATTATTAATTTACCGTCTCACCATCTACAGCCGGGCGCCAAAGACAACAGCCTCCCTTCTTACTAATCAAATCTAAACGGGCCTCATGAGCCTCAACTTCAGCCTCACTCGCATAAACAACTTTTAATGCACTTTCGGCACGCACAACACGTTGAATTTCAGCACCTCGAGTCTGAGACTGATTTTCACCTTCTAAAGAAAATGACAGAGAAGTCTGACCGCCGGTCATAGTCAGATAAACTTCAGCCAGTATCTCAGCATCCAGTAAAGCGCCATGCAGCGTTCTGCGGCTGTTGTCTATATCCAGACGACTACAAAGAGCATCCAAACTATTTCGTTTGCCCGGAAACATCTTACGGGCCATCATAAGTGAGTCAGTGACCGTACAAAATGACTCTACTTTTGGATAATCGCTACGCAACATGCGAAATTCATGATCCATAAAGCCAACGTCGAACGATGCGTTATGAATGACTAACTCTGCGCCATTAATAAAATTAAAGAAATCATCGGCAATTTCAGCAAATGTGGGTTTGTCCGCCAGAAATTCATCGCTGATACCATGAACGCCATAAGCTTCAGGATCTACCAAACGGTCTGGTTTGACGTACACATGAAAATGTCTACCGGTTAGACGACGGTTAATTACTTCAACCGCACCTATTTCAATAATTCGATGACCTTCATAGTGAACACCAACCATGTTCATACCGGTGGTTTCGGTATCAAGAACAATCTGTCGTGTAATTTCAGTGCTTATTGATTCCATTTTGTGTCAGACTTACCGTTTTAAACTTTAATGACGAGTCTACCAGATATGCTTAAACAGGTAGAGATATTCACCGATGGCTCTTGCCTGGGTAATCCAGGACCGGGAGGCTATGGTGCTATTTTACGCTATAAACAGCATGAGAAAACCCTCAGCGCCGGATATTTCCTTACTACCAATAACCGTATGGAATTGTTAGCGGCAATTACTGCATTGGAATCCCTGACCGCCTCTTGTCAGGTTTCTCTCAGTACCGATAGCCAATATGTACGGCAAGGGATCATGAGTTGGATCCACAACTGGAAAAAACGTGGCTGGAAAACCGCAGATAAAAAACCAGTGAAAAACGTCGATCTATGGCAACGTCTCGATCAGGCAATTATTCGCCACAGCGTTGAGTGGCACTGGGTTAAAGGTCATGCAGGGCACGAAGAAAACGAGCGTTGTGACCAACTGGCTCGTGCCGCTGCTGAACAACCAACCTTAACCGATGAGGGCTACACGCCAGATAATAAGTAAGCATAATGGTTAATCGCCATTATGCATATTTTTAGTCGCCCCTACAGCTCCGGATCTGACACGAAACCGCTTTTTAAAGGCCGAAAGCGGGTTCAATGTTAACGGGATCGTTCGTTTACGAGCAACAATCAAAGTTTGGCAGCCAAAAGCCGGAATGTGTGAACTTAAAAAGCCTCCGCACAGACCATTCCACGGCATATTTTGAAAGCTTGCCTGATGCAGCACTTCATAGTTCAGCAGGCTAAGCCAATCAATCATCCGCATTCTGGTAAACATTCTACTGTCATAAGGATGCTTCTTTCTTATCACCGGAACTAATTTACCAGCCCCTACCAGGCTAAAAGGATTAAATCCACTGACTACCAGCCAGCCATCATCAACCAGAACTCTGTCAACCTCACGCAAAATGCGGTGAGGATCTTCTGAATAGGCCAAAGTATCTGCCAACAAGCAGGCATCTATAGATTTATCTAAAAAAGGAAGATTCAGGCTATCGGCATACACCTGAATATTATTGCCTGACTCCGAAGCGTTAACATGATGGGCGATCTGGCATTTGCTGGTATCAATTTCAGCGCTAAGATTTCCCAACTTCAGCAAATGAAGACCGAATAATTTTGGCCACCAGAGATCCAACTGTTGTTCCAGAGCACGGCGATAGCTATTACCATAAGATAACTCATTCCAAGACGCTGGCGATGTTACAATCGTTTCTGTTCGGGCAGCTCTCATGAAGTATTATCTCTTTTATAATATGACTTTCATCATCAGGGGACCATTATGCATCTTATCAGTATTCCTGCTTTTCAGGACAATTACATTTGGCTGCTAACGACCAAACAGCAAACGGGTATTATAGTCGACCCTGGTGACGCGTTGCCGGTTATCCAACACTTAGAACAACAACAAATAACACCCACTGCAATTCTTCTAACCCACCATCACAATGACCATACGGGCGGCGTCGCTGATTTAATTAGACATTACCCGGAGCTGAAAGTTTATGGCCCGCAGGAAACTCAGAGTAAAGGGGCTAAGTTTATCGTCAGAGAAGGCGATAATATCGATATTAACGGCATGTGCTTTAATGTAATCGGCGTTCCCGGCCATACGGCAGGACATGTGGCATTCTATTCTGCCCCTTATCTGTTTTGTGGTGACACACTCTTCTCAGCTGGATGTGGACGAATTTTTGAAGGCACTCCAGAGCAAATGTATCAATCCATCCAGAAATTAGCTGCTCTACCTGATTCAACAAAAGTGTGCTGTGCTCACGAATATACAATTTCAAATCTACGTTTTGCAAACTATGTTTTACCAGAAAATATCGAAATAGAAACATATTTAAAACATATAGTCGATATAAGGTCAAAAGATCAGCCTTCTGTGCCAACAGAGCTAAAAACTGAAAGAACAATTAACCTATTTCTTAAATGCCATCAACTTGATTTAAAAAGAAAGTTAGGCCTGGATGATTCAACTATACAACCTTGGCAAGTTTTTAAGCGATTAAGAGAGATGAAAGACAATTATTAACGCTTTTGATTGAGTTATTTAGTCAGCCAAAGTATTATCGGTCGACTTTTAATCAACGATGATAATTGATATACATGAAGGCAAAAGCGATCTTATTTGCTTCTGTATTACTTGTCGGTTGCCAGGCATCAAATAAAGATGCTTCCCAATCTGCAAGTAATCAGAATCCTCCTTCAGCCAATAGCCTAGCTGCAGCAGGAGATCTCGACTGGCTAATGGGCCCTGATGGTCAAACAGAAAGAGAGCTGTGGCAAGTCGTCAGTGAAGGGCTGGAGATGGACATTCCGGATAACGAGCGTATCCGTGAACAAAAAGAGTACTATCTCAATAATAAGCGTTATCTACAAAATGTAACATTACGGGCTGAACCGTATATGTACTGGATCATTAGCCAAATTAAAGAACGTCAGTTGCCAATGGAACTGGTGCTGTTGCCTATTGTAGAGAGCGCTTTCAATCCCCATGCTACCTCATCAGCCAGTGCTGCTGGTATATGGCAATTCATTCCTACCACAGGCCGTTATTATGGTCTGAAACAAGATAAATGGTATGACGGACGTCGTGACGTCGCAGAATCCACAACTGCTGCGCTGGATATGTTAGAACGTCTGAATATTATGTTCGAAGGTGACTGGTTACAAGCCATTGCCGCCTATAACTGTGGTGAAGGCAGAGTTCTGCGCGCTATTAAGGAAAATGAGGCAAAAGGGTTACCTACTGACTATTGGTCGCTGAATTTACCGCGTGAAACCCAACTCTACGTACCTAAGTTGCTTGCACTGACCGATATGGTTAAGCATAACGAGCGCTATGCTCTGTCGCTGCCAAGCAGTAATTTAGACCGTGCCTTAACCCGAGTTGAAGTTGGTCAGCAAATTGAATTGGCTCAGGCTGCTAAAATGTCAGGTGTGCCATTAACCAAGCTGCAAACATACAATGCTGGTTATAAACACAATGTCACCTCACCTGATGGCCCTCATGCCATTATGCTACCCGCATCTAATGCTAAGCAGCTTGAAGATTCACTAAGCAGTGGTGATATTAATCTGGTTAACTGGGGTGAACATAAAGTCGTTAACGGCGAAACCATTGAGATCCTGGCCAGACGTTACGGTATTACCGCAGATTCTATCCGTCAGGCGAACAATCTGACTGCTCAAGTTAGTGCTGGTCAGGTAATCACGTTACCAATTTCTGGCGAATATATTAATCAGATTGCTACACAGCAAACGCAAATCGCAAACAACAGTAGTAGATCTGCGACAAAAGTTAAATATACCGTACGAGCAGGAGACACGCTGTCTTCTATTGCTAAACGTTATAATGTTAAATCCAGCGATATTCAGAGCTGGAATAAACTGGGTAAAAATAACAAGCTGAAACCTGGTCAATCATTACAATTGGCCAGTAATGCTACCAACACTAAGAGTCGTAGCACTAAAAATAGCAGCGCCAAAAGCAGCAAGAATAATAATAGCAGCATCACCTACCGCATTCGCAAAGGTGACTCGTTAGCCAGTATAGCTAAACGTCATAATGTGAATATTAATGATGTGTTGAAGTGGAATAGCAAAGTAACCGCTAACCGACTCCAGCCAGGTAGTACGCTGACATTATATAAGCGTTAATATCGCCTCTCCACGCTAGCCTGTTATGGGTTAGCGTGGAATCTTACTAAAAGCGGATTATGGTCCGATGCCTGCGTTACCAACACTGAAGCCTCTTCCACCTGTAATCCTCGATAGAAGATAAAATCTAACGGCCGACCAAATGCCTTTTTCCGCCAATCATGAGAAAAACGAACTTCCTGTAATCCGGTTAGTGTAGAAAACCGATACAGCGAATGCAGACGTTGCCTGCTCCAGGCATTAAAATCACCGGCTAATATTACCGGGCCTTTGTGCTGTAAAATCTGTTCCCCTATAGGTTTCAATTGCTGCTGATAAATATCAACACCAATACTGAAGTTAACGGCATGAATATTAGCTACCATCAGCTGCCGTCCATCATCCAGTGGATATACGGTTACCAGGGCAGATTTAGACAGTCGTAATAACGGTTCCCTTTCCCGTAAAGGACAACAATAGATCGGGTTAGCAGAAGCAAGCGTCATTACTCCCGATGAGTATTGAGGCATGACAATAGCAGGGACCTGATCCGCTGCTAAGTAATTAGAAGTAGCAAAATTGATTAACTCAGGCGTTGTCTGCGCTTCCTGTAACAGAACCAACTGACTTTCCAAACCATGCCTTTTAAGCACGTTTAGCCAGTTTGCCCGTTGTTGCTTGAAGATATTCCATACCATAACGCTTAACGCACCGTTAGTCGGCAACGCCTGCAATGGCGCTATAGTCTGGCTTAGCTCGCCTATGATTCCTGGAAAAATACGCTCTGCAGGCGAGCCGGCTGAATACCTCATTGCAAAATTCTTTTTTCGCACAGTTAAAGCCTATGGTTATAAATGTAGTTCCTGCAGTAACAAATCCGAATTTACGTCTCAATAAAACGGATGCTTTAGCTTGTTATAGGGATTAAGCGACAGAAACTCAATGGCAAACGAAGAATAAAAACGTAAAGATTAGTCATGATGCTAATCATATCACGCTAAACAAGTTTATTGAGGAGAAAAAACATAGTAAAAAGGCCTGCATAAGCAGGCCTTTCATATTTAAGTGGCGGAACGGACGGGACTCGAACCCGCGACCCCCTGCGTGACAGGCAGGTATTCTAACCAACTGAACTACCGCTCCACCGATTCTTTTTCCCTATCAGAATCAAAAATTGTTCTGATAGTTACTAATTTAAAGCCTGGCAGTTCCCTACTCTCGCATGGGGAAGCCCCACACTACCATCGGCGCTACGGCGTTTCACTTCTGAGTTCGGCATGGGGTCAGGTGGGACCACCGCGCTATCGCCGCCAGGCATATTCTGTTTCATGAACCGTTGCATTCAATATCACTATCGTACACAACCATTCATTCCAATCCTGAACATTCGCTGAAATCTGACTTCTTTACTCTCTCAATCCCAAAACACCTTCGGTGTTGTAAGGTTAAGTCTCACGGTTCATTAGTATCGGTTAGCTCAACGTATCGCTACGCTTACACACCCGACCTATCAACGTCATAGTCTTTAACGTTCCTTCAGTGGACTTAAAGTCCAAGGGAAGACTCATCTCGAGGCAAGTTTCCCGCTTAGATGCTTTCAGCGGTTATCTTTTCCGCACGTAGCTACCGGGCAATGCCATTGGCATGACAACCCGAACACCAGTGGTGCGTTCACTCCGGTCCTCTCGTACTAGGAGCAACCCCTCTCAATCTTCCAGCGCCCACGGCAGATAGGGACCGAACTGTCTCACGACGTTCTAAACCCAGCTCGCGTACCACTTTAAACGGCGAACAGCCGTACCCTTGGGACCTACTTCAGCCCCAGGATGTGATGAGCCGACATCGAGGTGCCAAACACCGCCGTCGATATGAACTCTTGGGCGGTATCAGCCTGTTATCCCCGGAGTACCTTTTATCCGTTGAGCGATGGCCCTTCCATTCAGAACCACCGGATCACTATGACCTACTTTCGTACCTGCTCGAGCCGTCACTCTCGCAGTCAAGCTAGCTTATGCCATTGCACTAACCTCACGATGTCCGACCGTGATTAGCTAACCTTCGTGCTCCTCCGTTACTCTTTGGGAGGAGACCGCCCCAGTCAAACTACCCACCAGACACTGTCCTCAACCCGGATTACGGGCCAAAGTTAGAACATCAAACATTAAAGGGTGGTATTTCAAGGTTGGCTCCACGATGACTGGCGTCACCGCTTCAAAGCCTCCCACCTATCCTACACATCAAGGCTCAATGTTCAGTGTCAAGCTATAGTAAAGGTTCACGGGGTCTTTCCGTCTTGCCGCGGGTACACAGCATCTTCACTGCGAGTTCAATTTCACTGAGTCTCGGGTGGAGACAGCCTGGCCATCATTACGCCATTCGTGCAGGTCGGAACTTACCCGACAAGGAATTTCGCTACCTTAGGACCGTTATAGTTACGGCCGCCGTTTACTGGGGCTTCGATCAAGAGCTTCGCTTACGCTAACCCCATCAATTAACCTTCCAGCACCGGGCAGGCGTCACACCGTATACGTCCACTTTCGTGTTTGCACAGTGCTGTGTTTTTAATAAACAGTTGCAGCCAGCTGGTATCTTCGACTGGCTTCAGCTCCATCCGCAGGGGACTTCACCTAATGCCAGCGTGCCTTCTCCCGAAGTTACGGCACCATTTTGCCTAGTTCCTTCACCCGAGTTCTCTCAAGCGCCTGAGTATTCTCTACCTGACCACCTGTGTCGGTTTGGGGTACGATTTAATGTTACCTGGAGCTTAGAGGCTTTTCCTGGAAGCAGGGCATCAACTACTTCACCACCGTAGTGGCTCGTCATCACGCCTCAGTGTTAACAGCCAACCGGATTTACCTGGTCAACCCACCTACACGCTTAAACCGGGACAACCGTCGCCCGGATAGCCTAGCCTTCTTCGTCCCCCCTTCGCAGTAACACCAAGTACAGGAATATTAACCTGTTTCCCATCGACTACGCCTTTCGGCCTCGCCTTAGGGGTCGACTCACCCTGCCCCGATTAACGTTGGACAGGAACCCTTGGTCTTCCGGCGAGCGGGCTTTTCACCCGCTTTATCGTTACTTATGTCAGCATTCGCACTTCTGATACCTCCAGCAGACCTCACAGTCCACCTTCGCAGGCTTACAGAACGCTCCCCTACCCAACAATACTTTCGTATCGCTGCCGCAGCTTCGGTGCATGGTTTAGCCCCGTTACATCTTCCGCGCAGGCCGACTCG